>QIJG01000132.1 GCA_003232715.1 Nitrospirota bacterium | reverse complement strand
TCTGGTTTGAAGAACCAAGGCCCTGTATTAACGAAGAGGTCGGAAACGGGGTTATTATCAAAAAGGACGAAAAGGGAGAGATCCTCGGCTTAGAGAAGATAAACTATCTCAAGAAGGACAGACCAGAGGATGTTAAGTCAATACCACTTGAAGTTTCTATTGTATAAAAATCCGGGTTGGTCACGAATTATGTTAAATAGAGTAGGATATAATCCTCGTCCATCTCTGAACCCACCATCCTGCCTCTTTATATCTTCTTTCCCCATCTGCGGAAAATCTGCGCTAATCTGCGGCTAAATGCAGTCTTCACTTCTCTTCTTTAAACTATGAGAATTCTGTGGCTATCCGTATATCCTGCTGCTGTATTGAAATTATCGCCGATAAGTTGTAGTATTTAAAGGGAAAAAAAGAAGACGGGATGAAAATACTTAGAGGCAATCATCCATGATATATCCATGCATTCAGATCTAACCTTTATAACCAACGAAGAAAAGAGGAATCTCCTTGAGAGATTTCAGGTGCTGATCAGGGACACGGAGTTTTTTGATGTCCTTGTCGGGTATTTTTATACAAGCGGCTTCAAGCCGCTCCACAAATCACTGGAAAATACAAAAAAGATCAGGATCCTGATCGGTATCGGCACCAACAGAGAGACGGTCGAGCTTGTCCGGCAAGTCAGGAGTAGTGGACATCAGATATTTCCGTTTTCCCATGCAGAAGTGAAAGAGCGGTTTTCAGAGGAAGTTGCCAACGAAATGCAGGACTCCGAAGACAGCAGGGAGGTTGAAGAGGGGGTTATCAAATTTTCAGAGTGGCTTGGCAGCGGAAAACTTGAGATCCTGCCGAAAACATACATGCCAAGCTCTATATCATGACCTTTGTGGAGGGAGACCGGGATGCAGGAAGGGTTATTACCGGATCAAGCAACTTTACACAATCAGGCCTGGTTGATAATCTGGAATTCAATGTAGAGCTTAAGAACAGGGCTGATTATGATTTTGCCCTGAACAAATTCAATGCACTCTGGGAAAACGCCGTTGACGTAAAAGATAAATATATTGAGACGATCCGGACAAAAACGTGGTTAAACAATACCATCACCCCCTACCAGTTATATCTGAAATTCCTGTATGAGTATTTCAAGGACGAGATAAGTCAGGCCGATGAGGTCTTTTTTAAATATGTGCCTGTGGATTTCAGGAAACTGGAATATCAGGAGCAGGCGGTACTTAATGCAAAGAAGATTCTTGATGAGTACGGAGGGGTTTTTATATCAGACGTAGTTGGACTCGGGAAGACGTATATGTCGGCCATGCTTGCCAACCAGCTTGACGGCAGGACATTGGTAATTGCCCCGCCTGTGTTGCTGGAGAAGAGCAATCCCGGCTCGTGGCCGAATGTATTCTCTGATTTCCGTGTTCCTGCAGACTTTGAATCATTAGGAAAACTTGACTCTCTGGTTAAGCATGGCACCGAAAAATATAAAAATATCTTCGCGCACCGGTTCAGGACGGAGTCAAATGTCACCTATGAAAAACTTGCCCGGATCTGCAGGGGAAAGCGTGTTGTCCTGGTTACGGCAACCCCTTTGAATAACACACCAAAAGATATCCTGAGCCAGATCAAACTCTTCCAGAAGAGCCGGAAAAGCACGATTCCCAACCTGCCTGACCTGAAAGTCTTCTTTTCAGGGCTTGAGAAGAAGATAAAAAATCTTGACAGGCAGAAAGACCGGGAGGAGTATATTCGCACTGCCAAGGAAAACGCCCGGCAAATCAGGGAAAACGTTCTCAAATACCTGATGGTCAGGAGAACAAGGTCTGAAATTGAAAAGTTTTATGGAGAAGACCTTAAAAAGCAGGGTCTTAGGTTTCCGGAAGTGGTTGACCCCGAAGCAGTGCTTTATGAATTGAACGATGAAGAAGACGGGATATTCAACTCAACCATAGAGATGGCGGCGAAAAGATTCAAATATGCCCGTTATACTCCCCTGCTTTATTACAAGGGAGAGCGGCTGGATCAGTTGGAGCTTCAGTCACAGAAAAACATGGGTTCTTTTATGAAGATCCTTCTGGTAAAACGGCTGGAAAGCAGTTTTTATGCCTTTAAAAATACCCTTAACCGGTTTATTGCCTCATACGAGAGATTTCTTGAGGAGTTTGAAAAAGGAAAGGTTTATGTCAGTAAAAAACATACGAACAAGATATTTGAGCTTCTTGATAATGATGATGAAGAGACCGTTCAGCAATTCCTGGAAGAGGATAAGGCAAG
>QIJG01000049.1 GCA_003232715.1 Nitrospirota bacterium | reverse complement strand
TCATACTATACCTCCTGATGAAGCAGTATTGCCGACTTGATCAATTCCTGTAACTTCGCACTCTGATACAGAAGGGGGATAAAAATGAAAATATCCGGGCTTTGCCCCTAAAACCCGGGAAGCACTGTTACTTATTATGGTGTTCTCTCAAGAGGATTTTCAACAGATCTGTTAGCGAAACTACCCTGCGGTAAGAATACAGGGTGTAAAACTTATCAGGGATAACATACAAGAGCCGTAATCAATATAGCATCATCAGTCAGAAAAAAACAAGAAGTGCCTGTCGCCAGAAAACACAGAATACCCTGATGAATAAAGGCTTTTTATCTCTCCCCGTTACACAGGATATTATTGTACGGATGACTCAAAATGAACGCCTTTATGATAGAATAAATACACTTTATAAGGAACCTATGGAAAAGGAACGGAAAAGGGCACTTTTAGAGTCAATACTCTTTATTTCGGGAACTCCCCTTAACCTGAAAGACCTGCAGAAGATAACAGAATTCTCTACGGGAGAGATAAGCTTTTTGATAAATGAGCTTATGGCTGAATACAGGGACCGGAAAGGAGGCATACTCCTGGTTGAAGTTGCAGAGGGGTACCAGATGGTATCAAACCCTGAGTATTCACACTGGATCAAGAAGCTCAAGGCCACAACACCACAGAAACTCTCGATAGCAGCCCTTGAAACCCTTTCCATTGTGGCATACAGACAGCCCATTACAAAGGCAGAACTTGAGCAGCTCAGGGGGGTCAATTCCGACGGTGTTATAAAGAGTCTGCTCGAAAGACGGTTTGTCAGGATTGTGGGCACATTTACGGGACCTCCAGGGAGTTCCTTCAGCATTTCGGGCTCAAGGACCTCTCGGAATTGCCGACCATGCGGGATCTGAACCCTGACGAGCTGTAGATACAACCAGGTTCAGGATAAAAGAGTTAGAGAGTTCAGGAGTTCAGGGGTATATAGCTTCAGGATAAGAAACAGAAAGAAACTTTTTAATTCTTTTAAATCGAAAAAGACTTTAGAGCCTCACGATGCCTTCACGATAGGCTCAGGATAAGGATTAAGTACGCAGTAGAAACATATTTTACAACATCAATACTCTATCCCCTTCCTTGCAGCCTGTCCCTTGCCAAGGGGGTGTTTCATTGCCTTCATGTACGTGACATAATCGGCTATATCAATCATCCCTTCTGTTGCACCGCGCCCTGTAAGGACAAGTTCAGTGCTCTCACAAAAGCTCTTCATAAAATTAACGGCTTCCCTCTCTGAAATTATACCGGCGCCAACAAGGTTATTGAATTCATCGATAATAACAAGGTCAAAGTCCTGAGCACTATGCTGAATCTCCCGCAGGGCCTCAAAAGAGTGTTTCTTTAGTTCCGTCCTGTCTATCCCAGGGTAGAAAGAAGGTGGTTTAATCTCAGTGAATCTCCTTATCTCAATTGAGAGTTTTTGCAGAAGGTCAAGCTCTCCACCCGTATTGTCAGGCTTCATAACCTGGGCAAACAAAACCCTCCATCCCCTGCTTTTTGCCCTGACGGCAAGGCCCACGGAGACGGTTGTTTTTCCCTTGCCCTCACCTGTATAAATATGGATAAGTCCCTTTGTCACCTTGCCCTCCTGATTTCCTCAATCCTCATAAGGGTATCCCTGTATGCATCAGCCCTTTCAGGTTTTATCTCTATCGCCCTCTTTACGAGTGCTTCGGCCTCATCAAGGTTTTTACCCAGTTTATAATAAAGCCACGCCAGATTATTCATTGCATCGGCATTTGCAGGCTCCTCACGAATGGCCTTCCTGTAAAACTCCTCGGCTCCCTTTAAATCCCCTT
>QIJG01000089.1 GCA_003232715.1 Nitrospirota bacterium | reverse complement strand
TGATAAAGAGATTTCCTGAGGCAGAAATTCTGGTGATAGAGGCTATGCCGGAGATTTATGAAATGGCTGTGCAACACGGGATGATATCCGGTCTTGAGGGGAGAATTAAGTTTGTGGTCGGATTTTCTGTAGAAGAGGCGATTAGAGAGATTACAAGTCAACAGATGAAACTCGGAATGGTCTCTCTGTCAGTCTTCTCCCTGTCTTCGGCCGTATCTGCTTTTCAGGATTACTATAACCCTATCCTTACTTCATTACGAAAAACAATGAATGTAAAACTGTGGGACAGGGTGCGGTATCCCAAGTTCAGGGAGGATGTTTGCAGTGTTGTTTTGATAGACTTTGGTTATTTCCTGACACGTGAGATAGAATCTGCACTTGGAAGTCTTGGCCACAGGGTTATAAAAGTGCCGGTAAGCAAGGAAGAGGGCGGCGAGGTAATTGTATCCAGGCTGATTAAGAAGATTTACGAATTTAAACCTGATTTTATCCTTACCATAAATCACTTGGGTCTGGATGAGGATGGGGTGCTGACATCCTTTCTGGAATTCGTGGTATGTGGACAGTCCCAACCTTATTGTCAGGGCCTTTGACCGGAATATATCTCCTTATGTCTCTCTCTTTTTGTGGGACAGGGGATATATAAAAGATATGGAGGATGTGGGTTTTGAGTCGGTAACGTACCTTCCCCTCGCCACGGATGAAACGGTCTTCAAGTCCTTAAAGAACAGGAGAAAAAGGTCCAGTCACTATCAATGTGATGTTGCTTTTGTGGGTAACTCCAGGGTAGTACCGGCTTTGGAGAAATTAGAGAAGGTTCCAGGGGAGCTTCATTCCCTCGTTGAAAAGTTATCACTGCTTTTGAATTCAACGAGGATGCCTTTTGATGCGTTGTTGGCAACTCTTGGGAAGGAAGAGCTGAGTCTTCTCGATTCCCTGTCGGTTCAGGAAAGGCTTGACTTTGAGGCCGCCATCCTCTGGAGGGCGACATTGCTTTACCGTCTTTCGTGTGTCGGGCTTCTGAAGGATTTTCACCCGCGAATTCATGGAGATGCGGCCTGGAAGAAACTTTTAGGTGAAGGTTACACGTTTGGACCTCCATTGAACTACTATAATGAGTTGCCGGCCTTCTACAATGCCTGCAGGATAAACTTTAATGCCACAAGTCTTCAGATGATAGGTGCTGTAAACCAGAGGGTCTTTGATGTCCCAGCATGTGGTGCTTTTCTCTTGACAGACCAGCAGTACGCAATTGAAGAACTGTTTGATGTTGGCAAAGAGGTTATGAACAGGGACGAGATACCGGAACTGGTGAGATTTTATCTCCGCAATCCGAAAGAAAGGGAAATAATCGCCCGAAGGGGCAGAGAGAGGATTCTCAAAGAACACACTTATAAACACAGGCTTGGTAGAATGATTCAGGCCATGAAGGTAAAATATGGATAACCCGTTGCTTTTGGAGATTTCCATAATCTGAAAGGCTTTATGTAACAAGTATAGAGAATTTTTATCCTGTTTAAGAGAATTTACAGGTTGGGCTAAATAATACCCGGAGGAGGTTAAGCATTATCCCGAGATCCCTGGAATTAGAAATTACGGTTTCCGGACAATAGTAGGTAAGTTCGGAATGCCTTGTAAATTTGAGCTATGCAGAGGGAGACCCGATCATGAAGATTTCTGTTTCAATGATTACATTAAATGAANTGAAGCCTGGCATATAGGCAGGTCCCTGAGTTCCTGTTCCTTTGCTGACGAAATAGTGGTTGTAGACGGAGGAAGTACTGATGATACCCTGAAAATACTTGAATCGCATGAAAAAGTCATATTGGTTCAGCATCCATGGGAAGGACATTTTGGAAAACAACGACAGCTTTCTCTCGAAAATTGTTCGGGTGACTGGGTAATACGATTGGACGCGGACGAGGTTTTCTCAGAGGAGTTTGAGAAGAAGATTAGAACTTTGCTTGAGTCAACAGCATCTGATATTGTGGGCTACAAGATTAGGCAGTGTAACCTGATAGGAAATGAGAACTAACTATTATTCGAGAGCCTATGATTGCCATGAGTACAGTCCGAGAATATATCGAAACCTTCCTGGAGTTAAATGGGAACGACATGTACACGAGATACCAGTTGGTCTAAACGGAAAAATATGCTTCTGGGATGTGTATGTTGTACATTATAGTTTTATTCACAAGAAGAGATTCAGGGGAAAAGGTGTGTTTTACTCAAGTATTCCGGAAAGCGGGTTTAACAGCACTGAAGAGCTTTATTTTAGAGACTATGACATTCAGCCAAGGCCATACAGGGCTAAGATTGCTTCCCATATTCCTCCATTTGAGATAGAAGAGGAAGACAATGGACTCTTGAAGGTTGCAATCGTTCGTGGACCAAACTTGAATCCCCGGGAAATACAGAATTACGAACCCCTCACAGCCCGATTTGATATAACAGCCTATACTACAACGGAACCCAACTTTGGAATAGGTGAGATCAAACTTCCTGTGGATAAACTCCCGGATCATCCAGATCATCCAGCCTATATGATGGGGCTGGAGTTTGCACTTTTTGATAAAGACCTTATCTACACAGCTGACACAACAGGGGTGTTTTCATATCAAGCGATTCTTGTAAAGGAGAAATTCGGCACTCCCGTTGTATGTTTACAGTGGGAGAATATTCCGTTTGCATACGAGGAGGACGAGCAGATGC
>QIJG01000035.1 GCA_003232715.1 Nitrospirota bacterium | reverse complement strand
AAAGTATTTATTGAAAAAAGGGGCCGGCAATGTCTAATAACAAACGTGTAATTATAGTTGACGATGAACCGGATATCATTGACCTTGTAGTCTATAATCTTAAGAAAGAGGGGTTCGTCACAGACAGCGCCCGTAGTGGAACAGCGGCGTTAAAGAAGATCCGGGAGGGGAAATTCGACATTGTCATCCTTGATCTGATGCTTCCGGAGATGGACGGCCTGGAGTTGTGCCGGATTCTAAAGAAAGATCCGGTCCTCTCAGATATGCCTATCATAATGTTGACTGCAAAGGGAGAAGAGATCGACAGGATTTTAGGGCTTGAGCTTGGGGCTGATGACTATATTACAAAACCCTTCAGTCCGAGAGAGATGGTGGCCCGGGTAAATGCAGTCCTTAGACGTTCAGGATTAAAAAGAGACGGCGGAGAGGGCAAGGGCTTACTGAAAATCGGCAACCTGCAGATCGACAGAGAGAAATACACTGTGAAAAAAAATGAGCTGTCCCTCTCCCTCAGTATCAGGGAGTTCAAGCTGCTTCTCTATCTTGCAGAGAGGCCCGGGAGGGTCTTCAGCCGGGATTCACTGCTTGATGCAGTATGGGGCGACGATGCCTACGTAGAGCCAAGGACTGTCGATGTGCATATAAGGCGGCTGAGAGAACGGGTGGAAGACGCCCCGTCAACCCCGGTATATATCCTTACGAGAAGAGGGGTTGGGTACTATTTTGCCGAAGAGGTGTAGCCATATATAATCCCACTGGCACTCTTACTTATCCTTTATCTCCTGATAAAAGACCTCTACCTGAACAGAAAGATAAAGGAAGTCACCGATTTCATCCAGGAACTATCGGAAGGAAATCTCAGGAAGCGGCTATTTCCCAGGAAGGGTGAAAAGTTTTCCGGGATTGTATCGGGTCTGAACAGTATAGCAGAGAGTTTTGAAGAGAAGGTACATGAAGCAAATGAACAGAAAAACAGGTTGGAGTCCACGCTGAAGAATCTCCCTGACGGTATTGTCCTTCTTGATAACAAAGGTGTGGTCAGGTTTGTTAATCCTGCCCTTGAAACCCTGTTTAATGTTAAGTCATCAAAACTCAGAGACAGGGGTTTGAACGAGGTAATAAGGGTGCCTGAACTGACCGAGTTGATCGGGATAATCAGGACGGACAGGTCATTGAAAAAAGAGGCTTTCATTGAACCCATTGATAAACATCTCCTGATAAAGGCCATACCCTTTTTCGGCAATAGTATCACGGAGGATAAGGCGAATTTTCCAGCCGGTAGGGAATATACAGGGGCAATGATCGTTTTCAGGGATATTACCGAAGGGAAAAGGACGGACGAGACAAGGAGGGATTTTGTTGCAAATGTCTCACATGAACTCAAGACCCCCATAACTGCCATACGGGGGTTTACAGAGACCCTGCTCGACGGTGCGATAGAAGACAGGAATGATGCAGTCAGGTTTCTTAATACCATTAAATCTCACTCTGAAAGAATGGACCGTTTAATAGGAGACCTTATTAAACTCTCACGAATTGAATTTGGTGCAATGCCTCTTGAGACGAGGCCCCTCCAGCTTGAGCCCCTGATTAACGACGTCTTTAAAGGTTTTGAAACACTTTGCCGCGGAAAGGGGATTTCCCTTGAAAAGGATATGCAGAA
>QIJG01000288.1 GCA_003232715.1 Nitrospirota bacterium | reverse complement strand
CTACGTTGGGGAAGACAGTGATCTGCTAAAGGGTGATGAGTGGAATCGTGATGGATATTTTGAGCGCAGGCAGATTGTCGAACTAAATGATGACATTCTTGATATCTGTAATGGTACCTGGGATTCACCTCCGGATGAAGAAGATATTTTTAGGGTCAAAATAGACTCTAAAATTGAATCCCTATTGAAAGTTTATGCAGGTCATGATAAGTCTATAATCAAAGATCCGCGTATGTGCCTTACTTTTCCAGTATGGCAAAGGGTGATAGGGATAGGGGATAATGTGTGCATCATTAACGTAAATCGAGACGTGGATGCAGTGGCTGCTTCTCTCATGAAAAGAGATGGATTCACTATGCAGAAGGGGATTGCTCTATGGCATATATATACTGAAAGAGCTTCAAAATATGCAAAAGACTATCCGGTCTTTTCCATGAAATACGAAGATTTTTTTTCAGGTAACCGTAGCGAAATCCTGAAAGGATTAGCCGATTTTCTTAAAATCAAGACGAACTTAGAAAGAATAGCTGAACAGGTTATTGACCCTGCCCTTAATCATTTCAAAAGAGAATCTGTGGATTCAGCCACCCATCCTCCTGTCTCTGTCATTATCCCTGTCTTCAACAATGTGGAGTATACAATGCAGTGTCTTGAGGCACTATCATCCAACACATCCTACGAGCCCTATGAGGTGATAATCGTTGATAACGGCTCTACAGATGGAACCGGGGACTTCCTTAAATGTCTTGGTGGAGATGTAAAGATTATAACCAACGAGGAAAACCTGGGCTTTGCTATAGCTTGTAATCAGGGGGCAAATGCTGCCGAGGGAGAATATCTTGTATTCCTGAATAATGATACAATCCCACAAAGGGGATGGCTCTCAGAGCTTGTGAGTGTATGGAAGGGATCGGAGTTGTTAGCAGTAAGCTATTGTATCCTGATGGAACAGTCCAGCATGCCGGTGTTGTTTTTAACAAAAATCGCCAGGTATACCATATTTACAAGGGGGTTCATTCAGACCATCATGCCGTTAATAGAATGAGGGAATTTCGGGTAGTAACAGCAGCATGCATGCTTGTCAGAAAGGTGCTGTTTTTTGAGATCGGGGGGTTTAACGAGGCATATAGAAATGGTCTTGAGGATGTAGACTTCTGCCTGAAGGTGTGGGAGAAGGGGTATAAGGTGATATACAACCCCGGTAGTGTCCTTTACCACTTTGAGTCAAAAACCCCCGGCAGGGAGAAGTATGAGAGGGAAAATTCAGAACTTTTTTTTAAAAGATGGGGAGACAGGATTGTTCCGGATGAGGATAAGATAACCAGAGAGGATGGGGTCAGGATTGTATATGATAAGCGTGGATATATTAATATCGTTTATGACATTGAACTTATCAAGGCACTGAAAGAGAAGGGAAATTATGAGATGGCAATAAAGGCTTTAGAGGAGACTAAAAGGATTTTTGATGGTAATCCTTACATCCCTGAAGAGGAGAGACTTCTCGTCCTTAAGGAGTTGCGGGATTGTTATGTACATAAGGGGAAGTCTGAAAATGTTACCCCCCTGTTACTCAGAGGATGATAACTGATTTGGAAAAAAAATTGACTGAAAAAGATGATGTCTCCCCTGTTGTTTATCGAGACACCCCTGATACCATCCTGTTTCGTAAGAAGAAAGGCGAGTTGTTGGTATCGTATCTGTCCAGCGATCTGCCGGAGTACGCCTGTCCCACTATCAGGGTTCTAAGCCCTTTAGGAAAGCTAAGCGATAAGGTATTTGTAGCCCGGCCTGTTATAAAGGAAGGAAATAATTTTCTTATAAGGAAAGATGGTTTGTGCAAGGCAGCTATCATCCTTATCCAGAGAACTGCGTTCCTTGATATATCAATCTCTGAACTCAAGAGTCCCTGGAGAAAGATTATCTATGAGATAGATGACCTTCTGATAGAAGTACCTACAAGCAATCCTTATAAGAGTTTTTTTGCACGATCCCGCCGGAACAAGATAATTGATGCAATAATAGGTGCTGATGCAGTGACGGTTTCAACCAATGCCTTAAAGGAACGGCTTTCAGTCTATAACAGGAATATTCATGTATTACCGAATTATATAGATATTGAGATATGGGGAGGCGAGATTAAAAATCCTGTTGTCAACAAAGACAGGTTAGTAATTGCATTTATTGGGACGCTAACACACCAGGAGGATCTAACCATGATTACCCCTGCCATTAAGAAGGTCGTAGGAAAGTACGGGGATAAGGTAATGTTTAGATTCTTTGGATGTATAACCAAAGAGCTTTTGCAGCTTAAGGGAGTTGAGTTTATTTGTGATTTCATTCCTGATTACAGGGCATTCGCCGGATATATGAAGAGTCTTGATATAGATATTGCTCTGGCTCCTCTTGTGAAGAATAGTTTTAATGAATGTAAAAGTAATATTAAGTTTCTGGAGTACTCAATCTGTAGTATCCCCGGTATTTATTCCAGAATAACGCCATATGCAAGCTCGATTACGGAGGCTAAAACAGGAATTCTTTGTGACGATGACCCTGATAGTTGGTACAGAGCAATGGTAAACCTGATAGAAAACGAAGAGCTTAGGAGACAGATATCCGAATGTGCACATGGAGAGGTTTTGGAGAAATACACATTGGAGGCTAACGCGTACAGATGGTATGATTTCTATAAAAGTCTTATAGAAGAAACCACTCACAGAATTTCTGTAGTAACTACTAAAAAAGGTAACCTCTCCCTGAGAGTTACCTGTGAGGACGGTTCCATAAAGACACTCCACAGCCTCTATGACCCTGAAGCCGAGGCAAGGAGTATTGTGGATACCTTTCAGTTTGATGGCAGGGGGATTCTGGTGGTCCTGGGACTTGGGCTCGGTTATCATCTGAAAGAGCTGATAAAGAGATTTCCTGAGGCAGAAATTCTGGTGATAGAGGCTATGCCGGAGATTTATGAAATGGCTGTGCAACACGGGATGATATCCGG
>QIJG01000075.1 GCA_003232715.1 Nitrospirota bacterium | reverse complement strand
TTATCGATATGCGGCTTTCCAGACAGGATATTGCCGATATGGTCGGTACTACTGTTGAGACTGCTATCAGGACAATGACCGGATTCAGGAAATCAGGCTTAATCAGGGAAGTGGACGGCAGGGTTTTAATAACAGACCCCAAGGGGCTGAGCGCCTTAGGGTCTTAGGAATTCATTAAGTTAACTTCTGTTACTGGCCCTCTGCTTTTGCAAGCAGTGTTGCAAGCATGTTGTAGAAGAACAGAAAGATTGAAAAAACCTCGATCAAACCGCTAAGGACAGTGAGGGTCCTGTATATGCCGGCATCAAAATAGTATGTTCCCAGCGTATAAGAGATTGCAAGGCCGATAAGCCCCAGGTTTGCCAGCCAAAATTGCACCTCAGCTATTGTCTTGCTCTTTAAAAGCCTTCCCGAGAATCTGGGCAGAATATGGTATCCCACCCCATAGATCATCATGGATACCCAGCCAAGCAACATGAAGTGCGAGTGAGCAAATCTGAGGGTAAGTAACTCAGGGTTTAGAATCATTAATATGCCTAAAACAGATGCTACGGCAAGATATACCAGGCTCATGACTATAAAGTTTTTTACAAATCCGTCCATAAAAGACCTCCTTTGCTGCGGGAATATCTGTTTTTTTCCTGTGCTCCGTGATTATCTAATGCCTTTGTATTTATACTTTAATATAACCTGAGGATTCTTTCCATGATTCATGTCATAAGTGATTGATTTTTCGTATTGTAAGTTATATCATATTGCTCTCAACAACCTTTTATTAAATGTCTCGTAATTGAACCGACATCAATCTAGAAATCTCCCCTTGCCCCTCTTTGCCAAAGAGGGGAATGATACCTCCCTTTGGCAATAATATGTCCACACTATTTTGAGACGATTAATAAATATTCTATAAACTTCAACAGGGAGGTTACATATGAGTACCGGTATAAAGAGAGCACTTTATCTTACTATGCTTGTTATGCTTGCCTTGTTTATTCCTTCCTGTGCATCAACGACGGCAGAGGTTCAACGGCAGCCGGCTTCTCCGATTCTTCAGCAGACCCTGACCTATAATGGTCCAAAGGCAAGGATAACGGTTGCGCGTATAAAGTGTAAGGCTGCGAGGTGTACAGGCGCAATCGGTGATGGTCTCAGAGATATGCTCATCAGCGGACTTTTCAAGACAACCCGGTTTGTGGTTGTGGGGGGCAGGAAAGAACTCAGGGAGATAAAAGAGGAGATTGGCCTTGCCCGGAGCGGGTATGTAAAAGAGGGTGAGGCTCCCCTGGCCGGAGGATGGGAATCTGCTCGGCTCCATAACAGCCTTTGAACCAAAGGCCGGAGGGTTGTTGCCCGGAGTTTCAGGAGATATCAGGTTTGGCAAGGACGATGCTTATATATCCATGGACCTCAGGATTATCGATGTGAGGACAAGGAGGATGATAAACGCTACCACTGTAGATGGAAAGGCATCATCTTTCAGGGTCGGAGGGCTCGGAGTTGGATGGGGAGGTGTTGGCATACTCGGTGCAGGTCTGAGTGTATACAGGAACACACCGATGGAAAAGGCCGTGAGGGTAATGGTGGAGAAGGCCGTTAATTTCATCATCTCCCAGACCCCTGAGAGTTATTACAGGTATTAGTCGGGAAGAACAACGGGTTCAAGGGTATGATTATCTTACAACAGGTATTCTGCGAGGTTTATCCTGTATTTGTTGGGATCGAGGGTCTTGACAATGCTCTTGAGGTATTTGCCTGCGGAGTCTTTTTCTGTAAGGTCTGTGATAAATCCTTTCGTTTTTTTGCCTGAACCATCCACAATAATCATCACCCTTGGTCTGTCGGCAAAGAGGGGGTTACATTCATAGACAAGTCCCATCTCGCGTGTATCGAGCAGTACAAGTGAACCAACAGGATAGATACCGATCATATTGACAAAGAATTTGG
>QIJG01000310.1 GCA_003232715.1 Nitrospirota bacterium | reverse complement strand
ATAAAGATTACAGACTGTGAGCTTGGTTGTTTCTAATGGTTATTCTCTTTGAACTCGCATTAACTTTTTACTTTGCAGCAACGATCGTAGGAATTGTAGAGCTTTTCAGGGGAAACAGGGCAACAACAAGAATAATGCTTGCCCTTGCTGCCATTGGTTTTATCCTCCATACCGCCACTATCGTCCTGAGTGCCCTCTCCGGCCACATACCGGTCACAAATATGCACGAGGCATCTTCTTTCTTTTCATGGTGCATAGTGCTCCTCTTTTTTTATGTTGAATACAGGTACAGAATAGGGTTGCTTGGTTCTTTTATAATGCCGGTTGTATTTATACTTATGCTCTCATCATCCATACTGCCCCGTGAGATAACGCCCGTAAGCCCCATACTCCGGAGTTACTGGCTTGGCATTCACACAGCCCTGGCATTTTTAGGAGATGCTGCCTTTGCCATGGCCGCAGGCATAGGGGTTATGTATCTCGTTCAGGAACATTTTGTCAAGACAAAACAACTCGGTAACCTCTTCCAGCGGTTACCGAGTCTCCAGATACTTGACGAGGTGAGCTACAAACTCATAACACTCGGGTTTCCACTGTTGACACTTGCAATCATTACCGGCGCCCTCTGGGCAGAGAGTGCCTGGGGGAGTTACTGGCGATGGAACCCTAAAGAGGTCTGGTCACTGATTACCTGGCTCATTTACGCCCTTGTCCTGCATGTAAGGCTGACCGCGGGCTGGCGGGGCAAAAAGGCGGCAATACTTTCAATTCTTGGGTTCTCTGTGGTGCTGTTTACATTCTTTGGAGTAAATCTGTTACGAGGGTATTGGTAACCGGACTTAATCATAAGACTGCCCCGGTAGAGGTACGGGAGAAACTGGCCTTTGACGGCCCCGGTCTGGAGGAGGGACTGAACAGTTTCCTTCAGATACCGGAGGTAAGAGGGGCAATGATACTTTCCACCTGTAACCGGGTGGAGATGTATGCCCATGTCAGCAACCCTGAAATGGCCGTTGATTCCGTAAAGGCCTTTCTCTCGGAATTTCATTCCATTGGTCCCGGTGCCCTTGAAAACTCTCTATACTTCTACACTGACAGGGATGCAATAAGGCACGTCTTCCGGGTTGCCTCAAGCCTTGATTCAATGGTTGTCGGCGAACCCCAGATATTGGGACAACTGAAGCACGCCTTTGAATTCGCCCTCTCAAAAGGGGCTACAGGCATCCTCCTGAACAGGCTTCTGAAGAAGGCCATAACTGTTGCAAAGAGGGTAAGGACGGAAACAAGGATTGCTGAAAATGCCGTATCCATAAGTTATGCCGCTGTAGAGCTTACAAAAAAGATATTTACCGACCTGAGTGAAAAGAGATTCATGCTTCTCGGGGCTGGCGAGATGGCGGAGCTGGCAGTCAGGCACCTTATCAAAAGCGGAGTGAGGGATGTATCCGTAGTGAACAGGACTTATGAGCGGGGAGTTGAACTTGCAAGGGAGTTTTGCGATAAAGGAACTTGTGAACACGGATATTATTATCTGTTCAACCGGTGCCCCCTCATATATACTCCATAAGTCGGATATGCAGATGATAATGAAGGGCAGGAAGAACAGGGCCGTCTTTATAATCGACATATCCGTTCCCCGCAATATCGATCCGGAGATAAATGATATGGATGACCTTCAGGGAGTTGTTGACTCAAACATTATGGGAAGGGAAAAAGAGGCTGAGAGGGCTGAAGAGATCATTGAGGAGGAGCTTGAGAAGTTTTTAAAATGGCAGACATCCCTTGATTCCGTCCCCACTATAGTGGCCCTCCGTAACAGGGCGGAGGAGATCAAGCAGGTTGAGCTTGAAAGGCTTATGAACAGACTTGAAGGTGTGGACGAAAAACAGAGAAAGGCGATCGAATACACTGTCTCAGCAGTGGTCAATAAACTCATTCACCCCCCCACGGTGGCACTTAAGGAGGATTCCGAGGACCGGGATATACTGATTGCAATGATAAAGAGGCTTTACGGCATAGGGGAGAATAATGGCTCGCAATAAAAAGGTGATAATAGGTACCAGGGGCAGCAGATTGGCGCTCTGGCAGGCTGAGTGGGTAAAGTCGGAGATGCAGAGACTCTATCCCGACCTGAAAGTTGAACTCAACAGGATCAAAACCACAGGTGACAAGATCCTGGACGTCCCCCTTGCAAAGGTGGGGG
>QIJG01000124.1 GCA_003232715.1 Nitrospirota bacterium | reverse complement strand
AAGACAGCCTTGTATTCCCTGCCAAGCTCGTTAAGGGAGTAGAGTGTTTCTCTCCTGATGGATTCCGGCCTTCCGGTATTAAGACCGACGTAAGTGTTCGGCTGTATCTGGAACCACCGTATCACCTCCATGACGCCGCGAAATGGACGGTGCGATTCTATCATGGCTGCCCTGGTCCAGCGTTCCTTGAGGTACCAGTTATGGATCTGCTCTATTTGCGGATCGGGTATCTCTAACTGGGTCAGTAGGGTCTTGACCTGATTTTCATGAACCGTGATATCGGAAATGTTCAGTCTTTCAAAATAAGAGGTATTGTTCTTCCTGTCAAAAAGCCTCAGGACGTAGAAGATCATGTACCTCATGTCAAGAATCGTTCCGTCAATATCAAAGAGAATTATCAGTTTGTCGTTCGGGTATCGATTCCTCATTTTCTCATAATGAGAGGCGAGTTTCTTCATCCAGCTTGCCGCCTCTCTCTTCACAAATGCAGACTCCGGGTTTAGGGTCAGGATTGTCCGGGTTGAATTATCTTTTATGGATGGTGTTATCATGCTTTTACTATAAGAGGTGCCTGTTACATGTTTATTACGTTTTTGTTAAGTTTTTACAGGGCTGTATTTGTGCTGATAAAGAAGCTGATAATTAACTTCTCCTTAACACCTCTGTAACATTATGCTGTTATGATATTTTGTATCAAGAAGAATCCCGGTTTATGAAAAGAAAGGAGGAGGGTATGTGTCAACATATGGAAATAAAGGACAAGACGTGCAGGGTTGCAGGTATAGAGGTGGAATCAATTGATTGCGCTGACATAAAGTTATGTACAGGCAAAAGATACGAGGTCTGTCCGGTTTACTTTGTGAGTTTCTTTATCCAGAACCGGCTGGAACTCCAGGCATAACAGTGTATTCCGACAATAACATAACGAAACTGAAGGCGACTTTTATAAGTGATCTCCAGGGAGCGGGCCTGGGGCTTTCCGTCTGATTTCCTCTGGGGTATTGCAACATCGGCCTTTCAGCTCGAGGGGTCCCGTAATGCTGACTGGGCCTTATGGGATAAGACCTTAAATGAAAAGCCTGAGGTAACAAATCACTACAACCTTTATAAGGAAGACCTGAGGTTACTCAACCGCTTCTCCCTGGAATGGAGCAGGATACAGCCTGAAGAAGATGTATGGGACCATGATGCTATAGCTCATTATCAGGAGATAATCGATATCCTGCTGAAAAACAATATTGAGCCCATGGTTACAATCCATCACTTTACTCACCCCCTCTGGTTTATCAAAAAGGCATGGCATGACGATGCATCAATTGAGAAATTCCTGACCTATACAAAAAAAATGGTTTCGATGTTGACGGGTGTAAGATACTGGATAACATTTAATGAACCATATGTGCTCATCCTTGGCGGGTATCTTGAGGGTTGTATGCCTCCGGGTATCAGGGATGTTTCCCTGGCAGTAAAGGCGCTGAAGAATATACTTGTATGCCACGGGAAGGCATATGATGTTATCCATTCGCATATCCCTGATGCAATGGTGAGTGTTGCCCATAACATGGCGGCATTCAACCCCTGGCACAGATGGAACCCGGCAGACAAACTCATTTCAAGAATAGCCAGGCACTTTTATAATAACTCCCTGCTGGATGCCTTGAGTACAGGCACACTGAGGTTGCAGTTTCCATTTAAAAAGGTCATGGAGATTCCTGTTCCGATAAAGAATAAAATTGATTTCTTTGGCGTGAACTATTATACCAGGATGCATCTCAGGTTTAACCCCTTTAAGAAGATGGGGATTGAGCTGAGGCACAGGGACATCGGGGGGTATGGGCTTACGGATATGGGCTGGGAAATACATCCGCAGGGTCTTGAAAGGGTCCTGAAACGTGCGGCAAGACTCAACGTTCCCCTGATAATAACGGAGAACGGGATAGCAACCCGAGATGATCAGAAGAAGATAAGGTTTATGAAGAAGCATATAGATGTCCTGGAAAAATGTCTGAAGCAGGGCATTGACATAAGGGGCTTGATGCATGTTTTGGCCTTTACCGTGTCAATTTTGATACCCTTGAGCGCAAGTCTACCAATGCTGCAGCATACTATTCCTACCTCATCAAGAGCAGGTCTTCATTTTAACTTAAAGTTAACCTTTGCTTAATGCCCCTGTAATGAGAAAGACCTATAATGAATTACGATGTTATTGTGTGATTTCCATATTCACACCACGTACTCCGACGGCTCAGTGAACCTCAGAAGAACGGTTGACCTTTTCGGGCAGGCGGGCTTTGATGTAATTGCCATAACAGACCATGTGGTAAATGGAGACAACACCTTTGGAAGGCTCGCTCACAAATTCAAGTTCTCGGTCAGGGAACATAATTTTGAGGAGTATATGAACAATATCCGGCAGGAAGCGGAGCGGGCCTGGGATAAATACGGAC
>QIJG01000116.1 GCA_003232715.1 Nitrospirota bacterium | reverse complement strand
CCCTGCCGTTGTCGGAGATACGGATAAGACGCCTGCCGCCATTGAGTATGTCAACCCCGACCTCCGTGGCCCCTGCATCAATGGAGTTCTCGATCAACTCCTTTACTACAGAGGCGGGCCTCTCAATAACCTCTCCTGCTGCTATACGGTTCTGTAATTCCTCCGGAAGGACCCTTATCTCAGACATGGTCAATTTTAACCTTATTGGAGGCTTTACCTCAATGCACGGAAAAGGGCGCAATTCACTCATTTAATGTTTTTGTCAAATTCTGGTATAATAAACAACCCTATCCTAATACAGGATTTTTCGGTCAACATCTTCATAACCTTAATATAGAAGGATAATATGGGGAGAAAAAAAGTAAAAGTTTATCTTGACACAAATATTTATAACAGACCTTTTTCAGAGGCAAAAGCATCACTGAGATCTGCAAAGATATTGAGCAATTGGAAAAGGCTGAACTTAAATAGAGTCTGTGTATAAATTGTCCGGAATCGTTATTTAAGAAGGATTCCCGACTCGCTTCACTTGCGGGAATGACAAATTACTGTAGTTTATACACAGACTCTAAATAGGCATCGTTCCCGGGTCATGCCTTCCCGAGATATACAGTTTTTTTATGCAACTGAAATAAATTCATAATTTTATAATTCCGGAGGATTAACAACCTGGAGGTACCAATATGGACATACACGATCTCGTTCTCCAAAAGGCCCTTGAGGCAAGAGACGGGGCAAGGGCACTGCTCAAGGCCACGACAGCACAGAAAAACAGGGCGCTGCTGAAGATGGCAGAGGCCATTGTCAAAAATAGTGATATTCTCAAGAAAGAAAACAGCAAGGACATAGATTTTGCAAGGGATAAGGGGTTGAGTTCAGCACTGATCGACAGGCTGACCCTGACAGATAAAAGGACCACTGAAATGGCAGAGGGACTGAGGGATGTGGCTGCCCTGCCCGACCCTGTTGGCGAGATAACAGGGATGAGGCAGAGACCAAACGGAATGACGGTCGGGAAGATGAGGGTCCCCATCGGGGTTATAGGCATAATATATGAATCAAGACCCAACGTCACGGCAGATGCCACAGGCCTCTGTCTGAAAGCCGGAAATGCCGTGCTGCTCAGGGGCGGCTCAGAGGCAATCAACTCAAACCTGGCGATCGTTAATATCCTCAGGGAGGTTGCCTCGTCAGAGGGCCTGCATGAAGGGGCAATCACCTTTATTGACACCCCGGACAGAGAGGCCGTAATGGAGATGATCAAGTTAGAGGGTATGGTTGACCTCATCATCCCCAGGGGAGGAGAAGGTCTGATACGCACTGTTACGGAGAACTCCAGGATCCCTGTCCTGAAACATTATAAAGGGATATGCCACGTCTTTGTCGACAGGGATGCTGACCTCGGGATGGCTGAGGTGCTTTAATTCAAAAGTACAGAGACCCGGCACCTGCAATGCCATGGAGACCATGCTTGTGGATGCCGCAGTTGCAGGGGAGTTCCTCCCTCCAATCCTCGGCAGATTTAAAGATGCCGGTGTAAAGATAAAGGGTTGCGCAAGGACTGCTCAGATATTGCCGGGAATTGAGGAGGCAACGGATGAAGATTTTCACAGGGAATACCTTGAATTAATTGTGAATGTCAGGGTCGTAAAGGATATGGATGAGGCGATGGAGCACATAGCAAAATACAGCTCTGCCCATACTGACACAATTGTAACGGAAAATTACCACAGGGCCATGAGATTCCTTCGCGAGGTGGATTCATCAGCAGTAATGATAAACGCCTCCACGAGGCTGAATGACGGTGGACAGTTCGGTCTCGGTGCAGAGATCGGCATCTCCACCGACAAGATACATGCCCGTGGCCCCATGGGGCTTGAAGAGCTCACATGCACTAAATTTATAGTCCTTGGCAGTGGACAGTTGCGGACTTAAGTACGGAATTCAAAATTCGAGATTCAAGATTGACGGAGGCTGGATTGGAAGAGGTAAATGAGCTGATAGAGCAGCGTATAAGAAAATTAAAGGAACTCATGGAGATGGGGGTAGACCCCTACGGGCAGCCCAATGAGGTCACACATAAAGCCGGAGAACTCCATAACCTGCATGGAGAGACCCCAAGGGAAGACCTCGAGAAAGACCACGTGGAATCCTCAGTGACAGGAAGGATTGTTGCATGGAGGAACTTCGGCAAGGCAGCCTTTTCACATATACAGGATGAGACAGGCCGCATACAGCTCTATTTCCGTAAAGACATTCTTGGAGACAGATACAAGATCGTAAAAAAACTTGATATCGGTGACATTGTAGAAATAAGGGGCAGGCTCTTCAGGACAAAGACAAATGAACTCACCATCCTGGTTGATGACTTTACCCTGCTGACAAAGTCACTCAGACCCCTG
>QIJG01000336.1 GCA_003232715.1 Nitrospirota bacterium | reverse complement strand
ATGAACAGGAATTGACGGTTGTCGGCACAAGGCAGGTAAGGGAGACGGAACGGGGACTGAGCTGGCTTGGGCTGATTGCAACAATCACACCGCTTCTGGGACTCACCGGTACGGTTATCGGGATGATAAAGGCATTCATGGTCATAGCAACGAGTACAAGCGTAAATCCGTCCATGCTTGCCGGTGGAATCTGGGAGGCCCTTATCACCACTGCGGCCGGACTCCTGGTGGCCATACCGATCAGTGTGGGGCATCATTACCTTGAAAAACAGGCCGACGATATATCATTCCTCCTGAAGGAGATTACCATAAGCCTTTATATGAGGTGCAGGGATGGAGTTTGAGCGGAAGAGGTACAGTCATTCACACATGAACATTGCACCTTTGGTGGATGTGGTCTTTCTGCTGCTCCTGTTCTTCATGCTCACCTCCAGCCTAGTCCGGGAGCCGGCAGTAAAGATCAGGCTGCCCGAATCAAGGACCGCCGCCACGGAGCATGAAACAATAAAGACAGTAATTATCACCAGGGACGGTACGATATTCTTTATGGGCAGGGAGGTGAGCCTGCAAGGGCTTCAGAAGGCTGTAAGGGAGGGAATGACCGGGATAGACAAGAATTCCCTGAGGATAAAGGCTGACAGGAATGCAAGTGTCGGCCTGCTTATGAAGGTGATTGACGAGGTAAGGCTTGCTGGGGTCGGGAACTTCAGTGTGGTGACTGAGAAAGCCGGGACAGGAAAAGACAATGCCTCTTTAGACACAGAGACACAGAGTTTAAAGAGATAAAAAAACTGCAGTTTCTATTCTTTCTCTGTCTCTCCGTGTCTCTGTGGTTAAATTAAGTCTCTTTTCTTAGAGTCCCTTCGGGTGGAGGGGAATACATCTCCTCGGCGTTCATTGAACTCCTTACAAGCGGGCCTGCCGGTACCTGTCAAACACCTCGGGATGGATATACTCGACAACAGGCAGGTTCTCCCTTCCCGGCCTCAGATACTGCCCGATAGTCAGTATCCTGCAGCCGGCACTCCTCATGTCTCTCATCACAGAGGCCACTTCATCAAATGTCTCTCCGGGGCCGACCATCAGGCCTGACTTGGTAGGTATAAAAATATGGGGCCTATCCCATTCTCGCAATTTTGCCCTTGCCTTAGACTGGTACTTCTGCTAATATAAATTAACTTGGCAGGGTTCACGTACAGGGGACTTTCACCCCTTTAGCTCACGCGCATTCCGGCGTACACAATTATCAAGAGGACGCAAAAAAAGCGCCGCTTATTAACGCGTTATCTGAAAAAATATTACTATTTCCTTCAATGTGCTACACTATATTTTATCAACAAAAAGGGAGGTAAAAATGCAAAGTGCAACTTTAAAGAAAGAAGCTAAAAAGGCGATAGATGAGCTATCAGAAGAAAAGTTAAAAGTTGCTATTGATTTTATAGACTATCTCAAAGAGAAAGAAGAAATGGAAGCAACTCTTGAAATTCTGTCCAGTCATGAACTGATGGTACAGATAGAAGAAGCGGAGAAAGCTATAAAAAAAGGCAAATTTACTGAGTTTATTCCTTGGGAAAAAGTAAAGCGCAATGTATAAAGTTTTCCCGCACAAAAAAGCAGCCAAATATTATGAAAATCTCGATGACAAGACAACAAGAAGAATAAATAAAGCTATTGATGCAATGTGCAGAAATCCAATGGAGGGACCACATATCAAGAGACTTAGA
>QIJG01000268.1 GCA_003232715.1 Nitrospirota bacterium | reverse complement strand
AAAGTTAAAAGATACCATTGAACGAAAAGACCAGGCTTGAACAGGAACTTGAGAGGGTTCAGAATAAGGGGAAACAATGGAGAGGCATAGTTGTGCTGCTCTTCGTCCTTTTACTGCTTGCCACCCTGTATATAGTCAATCTCCGGCAAAAGCTCTATGATGCACATGATATGATCAGGGCGTTAAACCTCAAAACCGATACCCTGGGGCTTGAAATAGAGACCTTAAAACTTAATACCGCAAGATGTTCAGATGCCTTAACCGTTCCGGAAGAGGCGGGGAAAGAAAAGCCGGGACTCAATTTAATCCCGAAAGGCCCTAAAAAACAATTGGAGCAATGAAGGACCTTCAACCTTACTTAACTTGTTGAACTTTTAAGAGAAATGGGCACTGAAGAGGCTGATTTTCGCAAAGAGGTAAATGGGTTACATGCAAGGCTTGGTAGCCTGAATCCATACGAGTTATTAGGCATCCAGCGGGGTGCTGATACAGAAACCCTGAAACGCAGTTATTACAGGATGGCCCGCAGGTTTCACCCGGACCGTCATTACAACTCTGCACAGGACGAACTGAGGCATAAATTAACAGACCTCTTTGAAGCCGTAAGTAGGGCATATGAAACTCTCAAGCAAGGGGTTCCAGGCAAGGAGGCCCCCTCCAAAACAGACTCATCTGAAGCAGAACTTCCGGCAGACCTGAAGGAGGCTCAGGCTGAGGAGCAATACCGGAGAGGAGTCTTTGAATACAAGGCAGGTAATTACTGGCAGGCTATTGATGCATTTGGATGGGCAACGCGACTGAATCCGAAAAAGCCCAAATACTGGAACCGCCTCTCTCTTACACTGACAAAGATCCCCGGAAGACTCAAACAGGCTGAAGAGGCAATTCTTGAGGCAATAAAACTTGAACCCTTCATAGCCGATCACTATACCCACCTCGGACGTATATATCTCAAGGCCGGGCTAAAAAAACGTGACTCCGGAAATGAAGAAGCATTAAAGGGGCTTGAAGAGCTTGGGGCGCTCAGTTAGAATTCAGGAAAGACCTTGATGGTCAGCGTCTCCGAACCGTTAACCTGACAGCCTGCAGCCAAAATTCCACCTTCTATGTATTTAAGGTAAAAGTCTCCATATCCCTGAGCCACAAGACTTTTTGCATTAGCCGGACAGCCCTCTTCACATCCAACAACCCCTCTGACCATCTTTGGAAGCAGACCCTCAAGATTCAGTCCCTCCAGTTGCATCCTCTTCTTGTCCGCAAAGTCCCTTATCTGCGCTATCACAGCGGCTGTATCCATATGGAAGGGGGTTTCTACAGTTATTGAAAGAGATTCTCCCTCAATCGTGACTTCTATATCCATTATCCCTCCTTTTCATAAGCAACCTCCTATCTTTGTAATAAACTTTGTCCCCTGCCCTTCATCAGGCAACGGTCATCTTGTTAGAAAGAACCTCCTTTACCTCTCTCAGTATCTCCTCAACGGGTGGGATATCTTTAAACCATTCCCTGCCTGTAATCTCATTTGTGCATGCAGCATACACCATTGAGATCAATGCCCTGAGCCTTTTGGGAAGGTGCTCGGGACTTTCCTTAACGAGTTCCTTCCACCTCATCCTGTCCCTTTCCTTGGCCTCCTCTACAGCATGGCACCACCGTGTATTCCGGTAATAAATCCTTGCAATCTCCTTGCTCACAGGAATCCCCCTATATGTGAACCTGCACTCGTCAAGGGTACCAAGGACATCAACCAGCAACAGTCTTCTTTCAGGGTCAAAGCCAAGCTCTATCTTTCCATCTTCATTTTTAAGCCCTATCCTTGAAAACTCGTCGGTAATCA
>QIJG01000068.1 GCA_003232715.1 Nitrospirota bacterium | reverse complement strand
TTGCTTATTGTTTTTCTTGCCGATAACCTTGTATAAACTACAGTTATTAGTCAATCTTTTTTAACTGATATCCTTTGGATGAGTCTTTTTTTTATTTCGAGACTTTCACGCCAAAGTACAGGGCAGTTTGAACTTTATCATCTCCTCTTTCCCCTTCCAGACTAATTGAGGATCAAGCGAAGGGTCGCGGGGATAGAGTGCTTTCTTTGGCCTTGTTTCGTCTTCTTTAACAAAGTCCTGTAAATCAGCATTTTGCGTTTGGCCTTTTTATGGACATGAGATGATAATTCTTTAACGGATTTTTTGCTTTTCTTTGTTGGTGGCATTTGCCTGCTCTCCTCAGTGTTTATTTCTTATTAATTGCTGAAAGACAGCATTGCAACAGTCATTCTGAACTCGTTTCAGCATCTGTAAATGTGCATTGTACCAGAAGACCCTGAAACCAGTTCAGGGTGACAAAAAAAACACTTTCTGCAAAAAACAAATAACCTTTATATATGAAATCATATAACTCAACATAGCTGTCATGCTGAACTTGATTCAGCATCTCTTATTTAAAATCGCTTAAATCCTTCCACTCGGGATTAAAGCCGCTTATTAAATTAAGCTTCCACTTTCTATGCCAGTTCTTTAATTGCTTCTCTGCGCTTTGCACATCCTCAGTCATCTCATAATAAACTAATTTATCGAGATCGTATTTCATAGAAAACCCTTCTGCTAACTTATTCTTATGTTCATACATTCTTCGTCTCAGATTATTTGTAATGCCAATATATAAAATCTTGTTGGATTTATTGGTAATAATATAAACGTAATATTGCTTGTTTCCGTAACTCATTGCTGTATCTGAGACCCTGAAACAAGTTCAGGGTGACAAATTATCAAATCCGGCATGCTCAACAAACAAATGCATTATCCTTTTATATGGCGATTGCCGGCATCTCATCCCATACTTTCCCGTCAAGCAGCCTGCCGGTTTTCTTTTTATTAAATCCTCCCCACTGTTTAAAGAAAAAAGGCACATTTGCCTTTAAACACTGGTCCCTGATATCAGCAACCCAGGCTTTATTCATGGGTCTTGCACCGGGACCGGATTCACCTCCTACAATTACCCAGTCGATTCCGTCAAGATCAAGACTATTGAGCGAGCCAAGGAGCGGCTCTATCGATAAAAACCTGACATTAGCCTGTGTCATGCGGAGATTATCAATGCGATTCTTGTAATTTTCGTTTTCTACACTTACGCCTATCCATATATTCGGGCTCCAGTTAAGTTGAGAGTCGAGCTTCAGAAGACGGCTTGACCTTTTGGTAAGAATTTGGAAGCGATGCCAGTATGCTTGATTCATTATGTCAAATGTTTGCTTTATAAATTTCGCAGGAACATCTTTATGGAAAAGGTCGCTCATGGAATTGACAAATATGGTTTGCGGTTTTTTCCATTTTAATGGTAGTTCGAGCGCATGTTGCTGAAGTGTTAATTTAAATCCGTTTATATAATTCGGCTGTCTCATTGCCTTTAAACGTCTGGCCATGCGCTCTGCATAGCAGTTCTTGCAGCCGGGGCTGATTTTTGTGCAGCCTGTTACAGGGTTCCAGGTTGAACCTGTCCACTCAATTGAAGAATTGTTAGCCAAAATACCTCTGTCTTTATATTTATTAAAAATATAGGTAACGATATCTTCCGCTTGCGGTTTTTGAGAAGCAAAAAAGAGATAATATACAACGGCTCCCTTGCTGTTCCTCATCGGCATCGGGTGCGGCACATAAGAAAATCCTGCAACCTTCATGAGTCTTTGCCTGAATGCCTCTGCAACACTTGCATTGCCGGTTCTCTCCTCAAAGCCAAACAAGTTTCCTGTTGTATCATAAGCTACGTCCCGCCATGATTCATCACCCCAGAAGGCGGTCATCCGAGCTGCCTGCTGCGGGTCGACTTTTGATGGATTATTCCATAACACATTCATG
>QIJG01000058.1 GCA_003232715.1 Nitrospirota bacterium | reverse complement strand
GATGCCATGACCGGTGTTACTCTTACACTCAAGAATGCAGGTTCATCCACACTATCGGTAACGAATGATACAGATACCATAAGTCAGAATGTTCAATCCTTTGTGGATGCCTATAATAATATTGTTTCTTATGTCTCTGGAAACTCAAACTATAATGCGACTGCTCATGCAGGCGATCCTCTCTTTGGAGAGTCAACTTCAAGACAGATTTTAAACAGATTGAGCAATATCATCACAAGCAGGGTATCAGGGCTTCCGGACGATCTTAGAGCCCTTTCACAGATTGGCGTATCCACAAATAGAGATGGTACCCTTTCGCTGGATACCGGTACGCTGAGTAGTAAATTATCATCAGACCTTGGGGGTGGTGTTGAAAACCTTTTTACAGATAGTACAAGCGGGATAGGAACCCAGGTCTATGATTACATTGGTAATGCAACCGATTCAATCGATGGGGCCGTTACAGTCAGGATAAATGGTCTTGAGTCACTTGTGGGCAATATTTCGGATGATATCACTGATCTTGAGGCTAAACTGACCAGAACCGAGGAGAATCTGAGAAGACGGTTTTCCGCATTGGAGTCACTCCTCTCAGGATTGACATCACAGGGCACTTTTTTAACCAATCTGACAAATGCGTGGAACAAATAAAGAAAAAAAAGGAGGTAGAAATGCAACAGGTTAGAGTACAGAAAGACAGAGGTGAATACGTCGGACAATGTCAGGATTATATCTCTCTTGTATGATGGCGGCATTAATTTTATCAAAATAGCAAGGAAGAGGTTGGAGGAAGGAGACATTGCCGGTAAGGGGCTTTTTATCGGCAAGGCCACCGGAGTTGTGGCAGAGCTGTCAAGTTCATTAAATATGGAGGCAGGTGGTGAGGTAGCCGGAAACCTCAGGAGGCTGTATGATTATATTCTCGACAGGCTCCTCTATGCAAATCTGAAGAATGACCTCAGGGCATTTGAGGAGGCAGGAAAAGTTCTCGACATTCTTAGAAGTGCATGGAAGGAGATGGAAAATGGAAAAGCATGTGCTACAGGGACGGTAAATAATGCCGGGATGGAACTCAGGGTGTGAACGAACTAATTCTTCACCTCTGCAAAGAAATTCTCAGTCTGGCTGAAGCACAAAAAGAGGCTGTTCTTGAGGAGAAGTTTGATGAAGTGATTGAGTTGCAGGAGAAACGCCGGAGAATTATAGAGAAGATTCAAAAAATTGACGGTTCTGAGTCATCAGGTGGTCATTTTGACGTATCAGAGGGAAAATATGGCCTGGCAAAGGAAGAATTTTCCCGCAGTATGAACGTAATCGTCGAGAAAACCCTATCGATTGACAGGGAAATACAGGGCATTATTCAGCAAGAGCAACACTCCCTGATTGATGGTATGGAGAGTGTTCAGAAGTTAAAGAAGGTCTTCTGCCGGGGTGCCGGTTTTCGTAAGACGGGCAGGAAGCTGAATGTAAATGCCTGATATCCTACATCGGCTTGACCGTTGAAAACTGTTGTTTAAGGACTATATATACCTAAGTAATTTATCCGGGCCTTTTCGTATAACCTGCAGAACGAACTGCACATTTCGCAGCCAATTATTATGGTTCTTATTCCACTTACTCTATTTTTGCATAAATAACTAAAAAGAGAGCAGTTGTGATGTCTCAATGCCGATGTATGTCCGGCATCAATTTTGCATCTAAAAGCTGCTGCCGGAAGTAGAGGAGCGTTTAATAAAAAGAGTCGGGAGATACATTTGAAGTTAACGATTTACGATTTGATACAGAAACATTATTGTCTCGAACAAGAGGTTTTGAGAGCCACGGGAGTTGATTTTGTGTCGGAGCGCATAGCTTAAGTTATATCAGATGAAAACAAGGGAAAATAAACCATTAATCAGTACAACAATTTTGAACTGGAACAGGGCGGATCTTTTACGCCGTACGATTGAGAGTTATCTTGAAACCATATCGGTGCCATATGAACTGTTTATTATAGACAATGCTTCCACGGATAAATCGTGGGATGTTATTGAGTATTTCTGCTCAAAAGCCTCCAACGTTAGCGGAATCTATCTTTCCGGAAATTGCGGCGGGGAAGCAATAAACATTGGTCTGAAACATAGCCGGGGGAGGTTCCTCCATATCAGTGAAAATGACATTGAATACCTGCCTGGTTGGTCTGAAAAAACTATAGAATTATTCGAAAGCTTTCCTTGTCTTGGGCAACTTTCTCTGTTTGGTCCGGTACCTGAAGACGAGGAAGTATGGGAACTAAAACCGTCGGTACTTCGTCACTCCAAAGGTCATATTGTCTATGAGACACCATGCAATGTTGGTACCACAAGTATGCTTGGATGTGAAGTATGGGGTTGTGGAATTCGAGTTAAAAACATTCAGGAAACAGGTGGTTTTTTATTTCCGGATGACGCTCAACTCTCGGAAGACATAAAGCGTGCCGGATTCATGGTTGCATGGGCTGATCACTATATGGTGAAGAATTTAGGCCATTTTGCATCCGAATTCAAGAGCAGGGAGGAATATTATAAAAAGAATTACAGATCTAAACCCTGGTTAGGCGAGTCAGGATGGAGGGCTCGGATCAAGGAGTGGGAAGGTCG
>QIJG01000143.1 GCA_003232715.1 Nitrospirota bacterium | reverse complement strand
TAAAGGTGTCGGACTCTTTTATCCGGATGCTGTGCCTTCTGTAGTGGAGGATGTAAGGTGTGCGGAATCAAAAAAATAACCTGGACCCAGATGTAAATGGTTGTTGGAAGCGATATGGTAGAATCTTCACTCATTCTCGTCCCGGCGTCCAGCCGGGACTCCGAGGGAATTTCGCACTTCACCATCCAGGTGAATTTACTGCGAAGTTAAAACCGTTCAGACTCTACCATATCGCTTCCTTGCCTTGCCGGGACCTTTTTATCGCTGGATTTGGGGATAACAAAAGGAGAATTTATAGTATGAAATTATTCAGAAATGCCGTGTTGCTGGTTTTTATGTTGTCAATGTTATGCGTAACCGCAGTCTCTGCCGGTACAAGGATCCGCTGTGCATCTACTACAAGCACCCAAAATTCCGGGCTCTTTGGTTATCTCCTGCCGATAGTGGAGAGGGAGACTGGTGTGAAGGTGGATGTTGTAGCTGTAGGCACAGGGGCTGCACTGGAGATCGGCAAGAGGGGAGATGCCGATGTATTGCTTGTACACGCAAAGGATGATGAGCTGAAACTCGTCAAAGAGGGCTATTTCGTAAACCGTCACGATGTTATGTATAATGATTTTGTTATTGTCGGTCCTCCTGATGACCCGGCCGATATTAAGGGACTTAAATCTGCTGTTGAGGCATTCAGAAAGATAAGTGTGGCTAAAGTGCCTTTTGTCTCAAGGGGAGATAACTCCGGGACTAATAAAAATGAAGATATGGAAAAAGGCTGATATGACCCCAAAGGGCAGGTGGTATCTTGAGGTTGGCCAGGGTATGGGAAAGACCTTGAGAATCGCCAGTGAGAAGAGGGCCTATACGCTTACCGACAGGGGGACGTGGCTTGCACTGAAGGACAGGGAGAAGCTTGATTTAAAAATACTGGTAGCGGGGGACAGGATGCTCTTTAACCAGTATGGTGTAATGGCGGTCAATCCGGAAAAGCACCCGTATGTGAAGTACAGGGCTGTAATGAAGTTTATTGATTTTCTTATATCAGAGAAGGGACAGAAGGCGATTGCTGCTTTCATTCAGAGACTCCCGCGGAAATCAGCTCTTTCATCCTGATGCAAAGTGATTCGGGACATTATATCCGCAGATTTCACGGATTTGCGCAGATAAAAAACTTCTGTTGTTTAAACATTAGATACTCCTGATATCCAATGAACGAAATACTATCTTCTTTCATAAAGGCCTTTCAGCTAATAGTATCTCTGGATAGGAACCTGTTGGAGATTATATTCCTGTCGCTTTATGTCTCCGGTGTAGCCATTGTCATTGCATCCATTTCAGGGATTGTTTGTGCTTATGTTTTGTCTTTCAGGGAGTTTCCCATTAAGGGGGCTTTTGTAAATATTCTGAATACTTTTATGGGTCTGCCGCCGGTTGTGGTCGGATTGTTCCTGTATCTGATGCTCTCAAGAAGGGGGCCGCTTGGTTTTATGGGTCTCCTTTATACACCCTCGGCAATGATTATCGCACAAACAGTGCTTGCCTTTCCCATCATAGCGGCAATGAGTTATTCATCCATTACATCTGTAAGGCCGAATATAAGGCTGGCATCCCTTGGTCTTGGGGCAACGGAAGTACAGGCTTCAATAGCCGTAGTGAAGGATGCAAGATATGGGATTATATCATCTGTAATGGCAGGTCTCGGCAGGGTGATGGCAGAGGTTGGGGCGGTTTTGATTGTGGGTGGAAACATTGCCGGATATACGCGGGTGATGACAACAACCATAGCCCTTGAGTACGACAAGGGTAATTTTGCTCTTGCAATAGCGCTTGGGATAATACTGCTTTTAATCTCCCTGGGGATTAACTCTGCCATGTATCTGTTCCAGAGGAGGATATACAGGTAAACATGACCCTGATTGTTTTTTTTGCAGTAAAGTCGTGTAACCCTCACCCGAAGCCATCGATAAGTGGTTGTTCGGAGGGAGATGACAGAGACTTCACTCATTCTCGATGGACATCGTGTCCATCTCCGAGGTTCCCGAAGTATTTCGGGACACCATCCGGGTGAATTTGCTGCGAAATTAAAACCGTTCAGTCTCTATCATCTCCCTTCCTTCCGGCAACTGTGGTTTTTTTATTGCTGGAACCAGGAGTCTCTAATTAGTCCTTAAACAAGCGCGATAAAACAAGAAACAAGCATTAAGAGGTAGAAATGCCCCGAATCTATTGGTTATAATAAGAAGAGCAGGA
>QIJG01000120.1 GCA_003232715.1 Nitrospirota bacterium | reverse complement strand
ACACCAATAAAAAGACTATGTTAAAAATTGTTTTAATTCGTGAATATTCGCGTAAATTCGTAGCTGAAATCCTTCTTCATTTTTGGAGGAATCGCTTATGAAGAGAGTATTTTTCAAGACATTATTGCTGACACTATTGATAGTATCCCCGGCATCTATTTCATGGGCGCATTTTGGTGTCATCATACCATCCGACGACATAGTTTCAAAGCATGACAATAAAAAGATCGACCTACAGATAAAGTTCATGCACGTATATGGAGATGGCAAGGCCAAAGGCATTCGGTGTCATGGTAAATGGAAAAAAGCATAACCTCCTCTCCACACTTAACAGGAAGAAAGTAAAGGGATTTTCTACATGGGAGGCTGCTTACAGGATCAGGAGACCGGGAGATTATGTGTTTTATGTTGAGCCTGCCCCTTACTGGGAGCCTGCAGAAGAGACCTTTATAATCCATTATGCCAAGGTTATAGTGGATGCACTTGAGTTGGAAAAAGGATGGGACGCCGAAGTAGGGCTCAAGACAGAGATAGTACCCCTGACAAGGCCATACGGCCTCTGGGCTGGCAATGTATTCCAGGGGATTGTAAAGGTCGACGGCAAGTCCGTGCCATACGCAAAGGTAGAGGTTGAGTTCTACAATAAAGGCGGAAAGATAAAGCCACCCGCTGAGCCCTATACAACCCAGGTAATAAAGGCTGACAAAAACGGCGTCTTTACTTATGCAATGCCTGTAGCCGGATGGTGGGGGTTTGCAGCCCTTAGTACCGCTGACTTCAGGTTAAAGCATAAAGGGAAAGAATATCCTGTAGAGATTGGTGCCGTCATATGGGTAAGAACAAGGGAGATGAAATAAAATGCATATATCAGAGGGAGTCCTGTCGGCACCTTGTGACCGGTGCCCTGCTTGCCGCAGGTGGTGTAGCAATAGGACTGAAAAAAATGGACTATGAAAAGATACCGGAGGTGGCAGTCCTTTCGTCTGCCTTCTTTGTTGCCTCGTTAATACATGTGCCTATAGGACCGTCAAGCGTCCATCTGGTCCTGAACGGGCTTTTGGGAGTATTGCTTGGATGGATGGTGTTCCCTTCCATTGTTGTGGCACTTACACTGCAGGCAGTCCTGTTTCAGTTTGGAGGACTCACATCACTCGGTGTCAATACAGTCAGTATGGCAACCCCGGGGGTCATAGCCTACTACATCTTTAACCTGCCGATACGGAAGGGTAATAATTCTGTAAGTGCCCTTGCAGGCTTTGCTGCCGGTGTTACTGGTGTCGGTATTGGAGCCATCCTTGTTGCTATAGCTCTCATAAGCACAGGAGAGAGTTTCCTTGGCGTGGCAAAACTCATACTATTTGCGCATATACCGGTAATGATAATTGAGGGCATCATCACGGCCTTTTGTGTTACATTCCTGAAAAAAGTAAAACCGGAGGTACTGGAGGTGAGCAAGTGAAAAAACAAAATAAAGTATGGAATATGGGGTATGGAGCCGGCACTAATTGCAGCCTGGCAAGAAACATTTTCACTGTCAGGACTTTACTGCTTAGTGCTTACTGCTTACTGCTTAGTATCTACCTGCTGCCTACCGTTGCCTATGCCCATAAAGTAAGTATCTATGCCTACGCAGAGGATGGCATGGTCTTTGCGGAAGGCTATTTTTCCGATGGCACAAGGACCAGGAACTCACTGATTGAGGTTTTTGATGCAAAGACAGGGGAAAAGCTCCTTGAAGGTAAAACCGATAATGAGGGAAAATTCTCCTTTAATATCCCCTTTAATATCCCGAAGGCAACTTCCCTCAAGCTCGTACTCCATGCAAGCATGGGCCACCGGAACGATTATACCCTTAGTGCAAAAGAGGTGAAGGAGGCTATGGGGATACGGGAGTCAGGAGTCAGAAGCCAGGAGTCAGAGGTTAGAAAACAGACTGAGGAAAGAAGTTCCCGATTGTCGAAATCTGCTACTCCGATGACTATCGCTTCAGGGGTGTCTTCTGCTGAAATAGAGACAATAGTGGAAAGAATCATGGACAGGAAGCTCCAGCCTGTAATCACGATACTCCTCAAACTGAAGGAAAATAGTGAAAAACCCGGGCTTACCGAAATATTAGGAGGTATAGGTTACATTATAGGTCTTATGGGAATAGCAATGTATTTTAAGAGCAGGAGGAAGGGGTAAGGAATGGAGTGATGGAGTGATGGAGTTAGGGAGTGATGGAGTTGAGGAGTTGGGGAGATTTGTATTTTAACTCGCAACCCGCAACTCGCAACAGTTCTTCTTTCTTAACTCGCAACTCGCAACTTTTTCTTTCTTAACTTATTTATAAAAATGCATCTTGAAGAATTCGCAGAAGGCAGCTCATTTTTGCACAGACTTGACCCGAGGGTAAAGTTTCTGGCCATAATTCCGTACGTCCTGGTTATTGCCATCATGCACGGACAAAAGGGCCCTTTTGCGGCTCTACTCGTCTCCACCCTGCTGACAGTCCTTGCAAGGCTCGACATGAGAAAACTCCTCAACAGGCTCGTTGCCGTAAACGTGTTTGTATTTCTGTTATGGGTCTTTATTCCATTCAGTTATCCCGGTGAGGCGGTCTTTCAGATCGGCCCGCTGACAGCTACCCGGGAGGGCATCCTCTATGTCCTTTCCATCACATTGAAGACCAACGCCATTGTGCTTGCAACGATAGCAATCCTCGGCACCTCGGAAATCTTCTCCCTTGCCCATGCACTTATTCACCTGAAGGTACCCGACAAGCTTGTTCACTTATTTTTTTTCTTCTACCGGTACATAACCGTCCTGCATGAAGAATACAGCAGATTGAAAAATGCCATGCTGATACGATGTTTCAAGGCAGGCACAAACATGCATACATACAGGACATACGCGTATCTCGTGGGAATGCTGATTGTCAGGAGTTATGAGAGGTCTCAGAGGATTTACCAGGC
>QIJG01000283.1 GCA_003232715.1 Nitrospirota bacterium | reverse complement strand
CAACGCATATGGGGTCAATATCACCGTGGTGACAGGCTATGGCATTCAGTACGCGCTCATCTTCACCGTATTTGCGGGCTATATTCATCCCAATCTCATGGTGGGGCCCCTCAACTTCATGGTCTACAGCCTTGCCTATATCATGAAGCAGACCCGCCCTCTTGGCAAGCTTGATATCAACCCCAAGTTCGCCAGCCATGAGACCGGAAAGGTATGCCACCTCCCTTGAGTGCTGCAGCACGTTCTGTCCATAGGAAGTCCTGTACCTGAGCCTCCCCAGAAGTCTGATAATATCAGGATGGATTCCGCTTAGCCCGAGGTCGAAAACCGCCTTTTCTCCTTCTTCCCTGATCGTGGTCTCAACCTCTTTTCTCGCCTTTTCCACCACCTCTTCTATCCTTGCAGGATGGATCCTGCCATCGGCTATCAGGCGTTCCAGGGATATCCTGGCAACTTCTCTCCTTACAGGGTCAAAAGAGGAGAGGGTTACGACTTCAGGTGTATCGTCCACTATAAGGTCCACACCCGTGGCGGCTTCAAGCGCCCGGATGTTCCTTCCTTCACGGCCTATTATCCGTCCCTTCATCTCGTCTCCGGGCAAGGTTACCGCAGTGATTGTTGCATCAGAGACGTAATCACTTGCGTACCGCTGGATTGCAAGGCTGATCACTTCTGCCGCCTTTTTCTCTGCAGTGTCACGGGTTTCGTCCTCTATCCTCTTTATGAGTTTTGCGGCTTCAAACCTTGATTCTTCCTCAACGCGCCTGAGGAGTTCTGCTTTGGCCTGTTCTTCAGTTAATGCCGAGATTTCCTCAAGGACCGAGGTCTGTTCCTTTATCAGGGTTGAAAGCCTGTTTTCCTTGTCCCTGATAGTCCTCTCCCTTGAGTAGAAATCCTTTTCCCTTCTTGTAAGGTCACTCTCCCTCTTTTCCATCTGTTCAAGCTTACGTTCCAGGTGCTCCTCTTTGTTTCTTAACCGCCTTTCGAGTTGATTGAGTTCCTTACGTCTTTCCTTCAGTTCCTTTTCAGCCTCTGATTTGGCAATATAAACGATATCTTTTGCCTCTAAAGATGCCTCTTCCGGCCTCATCCAGTATCTTCCGGGCCTCACTATCCAGGGTTTGTCTCTTTTTCTCTGCGCTTGCCTTGTAAATAAAGAAGAATATCAGTGACAGTACGGCTCCGAATACAAGTCCTGTCAGGATGGAAATGGGTATATTCATTTTTGTTTGGACCTCCCTTTCTTCATTGTAGTTTTGATGTTCCGCTCGTAACCTTCGTCAGAGGGTTCGTAAAACGTCTCTTCGTGCTCCAGGTACTCTTGTTGAATATAATGTCCGTTATAATCATGGGGGTACTTATAGCCGGTGCCTCTTCCTAACTTCTCGGCCCCTTTGTAATGACTGTCCCTGAGATGGTCCGGTACACGCTGCAGGGGCTTATCAACCACGGCATTAGCGGCCTTCCCGATAGCCATGTATGATGCGTTACTCTTGGGGGCGGTAGCCACATAAAGAGCTGCCTGGGCAAGGATAATCCTGCCCTCGGGCATTCCGATCTTCTCAAGGGCCTGCATTGCCGAGACAGCTACATTCAAGGCCATTGGGTCTGCATTGCCCACGTCTTCCGAGGCACAGATAACAATCCTCCGGGCAATGAACATGGGGTCCTCGCCCGAGGCAATCATCCGGGCAAGCCAGTATACTGCGGCATCGGGGTCGGAACCCCGCATACTCTTGATAAATGCGGAAATAATGTCGTAATGCATAGTCTCATCATAGTAAAGGCTCTTTTGCTGGAGGGAGTTTTTCAGCCCTTCAGCAGTAATGGTGACCTTGCCTGAAGAGGGAGTGCAGGCAGTGAGGAAGGATAAGTCGAGCATATTAAGTGCCTTTCTGGCATCCCCTGAACAGCGGACGGCGATGTAATCCATTGCCCTTTCATCCATTTCAACCCTGTATTTGCCAAATCCCTTTTCAGAGGCAAGGGCGTGCCTGATCAGTAGTTTTATATCCTCGGCAGCGAGGGGTTTAAACTCAAATATGGTT
>QIJG01000298.1 GCA_003232715.1 Nitrospirota bacterium | reverse complement strand
GAGGGATAATAGCATCAGGAGAATTGCTCTTTAAAGATATTGTTTGCATGGGAAGCACCTCCCTTTTTGCTATTTTACCATAAAGAGTAAAGAGGCGGCACATTCAGTTGAATGTGCCGCCTCTTGAAAACCAGTACCTGCAAGACCTGATCGTTGAACTCCCTGTCCCCCTTACAGCAGGAGCTGGAGCATGACTTTCAGGGTATCGAAATCTTTGGTCCTGACACCCCTTATAGTGCCTTCCTTTTTAAAATCAGTCATTTCGTATTCAGCACTGAGCCTTAACTTCTGTCCTCTTATGTAATAATTGATACCCGGCACTATCCACGTTAAATCCTGGTTATCCTGCTCATTAAGCTTAGCATACCTCCAGTTTTCATACCGACCGAAGAACTGCACCTTTCCTATCCATATCTTCATGGGAAGGAGATAACCTGTCCGTACATTCCCGTAGCCTTCGGGTCAGGATCAAAACCCTTGTATGCATTATCGAAGCTGACATTGAGATATGCACCTGAAAGGGTAAATGCTCCGACAGGCGTAGGATATTCAAAGAACCCGTCAACCGTCCATGTTGTGTCATCCTTTGCATCGGTCTTTGCACCAAGATTTCCATAGATCACATCAGGCTCGTACTGTATACCGCCACCTATGGTCAGGACTTTTTTCCTCCCGAGGTAGGTGCCGAAGTAAACGATTGAAGCCTCCGGTTGTAACAGGGAGACGTGAAGCCTGCCTGTGTAACGTAAGCTACTCCGAGGCGTGTTTATGTCCTCCCTGCCTTCCATAATACCTATCCTGTACTGCACTATGTTGTTGAGAAAATTTCCCCATGCAACCAGTCCCACGTCCCTGGATGCTGATAAAGAGGGAGCGGTCAAGGCTGAGCGGATCAAAACAACCTTCGTTGTTTTCCCTTGTAAGGGGATCCTTGGTCAAACCTACCCTCAACCTCAGGTATCTTGAAAACTTGAATCTCAAAAAGGCATCGAGCATCTTGAGACTGGTTGTCGGTGTATCGGCAACATCCAGGTCATTGTTCGATCTGTATAACAAACCCTGCATTCCTTGTTAACTGACCCGTAAAGTTGAACCTGTCCCTTTTAAAGTAGAAGTCAGTTGTGCTGTTGTTACGGTCCGGGCCTGAACCTGTATTACGCCATACACCGTAGAACTGCGAAAAATAGCTGATCCTGAGCGATAATCCTCTCCTACCCCTTATCATCACACCAGCCTGGGCCGTCTCGGCACCCACGCCGATCAGAAAGACAAAGACCAGGGCTATGACTGAGAAGAGCCCAAGTTTCTTCCTTATATCTCTCATGAGTAACTCCTCCTTATTACCTGATTGTTATAGCTTTTTTTTAGTTTCACTGCCTGCTTAATATGCGCCTGAATCACCGCCGCCGCCGGCACCGCCGCCGCCGCCACTAGGACCTTCGATAGCGCATATCTCCTCATCCGTCCTGTTGACATTGTCTGCATTAGGGATAAAGGAATTGACCTGGATCTGCTGTACATTTGTGTTATATGTAACCGCATTGGATAACGATAAGGTAGCCCAGGCAGGTAAAAATGCAACAGCATCAGCAACAACATTGCCCTTTGCATCATCCGTCAAGGTCACATTCTCTGAACCAAGTGCATTGAAAGCATAGGTCCCCAGCTTGTACCAGGTTCCACCGTTTTTGGTTAAATCAACGTTAGTCACAGTATCAGTCGTGCCGCTGTGAGTGATTGTAAACGTGGCATCCGTTGCATAACCTGCTGTGGTTTTTGCTGTATGCCAGATATAGACGTCATAATTCCCTGCCAAAGGTAATGAAGGTGTCCACGTAGCTGCATTCAAACCAGTCCCCGCTCCAATATACCTGAAATCAGAGCCATAATAAGGACCTGTACCGGCAGTGGTTGATGTATTCCAGGTTCCGGGTCCGACTACAGAGAAGTCAGCACTTGCATTGTCAACAACTGTTGCCCATGTTATGTCTGTTGTCCATTTGGAGTTTGGATCAAGAGCACCGTACTGAGTAGCAGTCATCTGCCCCCATTCTACCCAGGCACCGTCATAGAGTTTAACAGGATAGTTGAGCACACCATCAAGTGCCAGAAATGTAATCGCAGCCCTCCAGGAGGTGCGGCAGTATTATGGCATCCATTGCATCAGCCAGACCTTGATAATCTTTGAGCTTTCCGTCACTGTCTAAAAGGTTTGTATATTCCTGGTGCACTGCACCCTTTATATGCCCCTCAAAGGCTACGTACTTTCCAGACTCGGAGCCAGCTGTTGAGTTGGCCTTACCATTATATTCGTCGTCGCTCCTTGTATCTACCACCACGGTCTCATCTTTCGTGTCCTTGGCTACATTTATCATCTTCTCTAAGGGTGCCCTGAACCTGTCGGGATCCTGCTTCAGATTGCAGACACTGAATGTGGAAGGTTCTACTG
>QIJG01000097.1 GCA_003232715.1 Nitrospirota bacterium | reverse complement strand
ACGTTGTTTCCCACTATGCAAAACTATTGACGGGTTTAGCTGGTTTAGAAGAAAATAATGTTGATAAAATTACAGGATTATAGCATACTGCGACTGTCATGATTAGTCATACCAAAAGCCCCGCCGAAGGTTGTTGAAAGATGTTTTTCAGAAACTGTATAGCTTCACACCTGAAATCTTCTTGAAATGTTTATCAAGGGTGAAAATCTGGAGGTCATGCTCTATGGCAATGGATGCAATAAATAAATCTGACAGCGGAAGAGTGAGCCCGTTTTTCTTTATCTTTATTGACATATCCGCTGCTTTCTGCCAATGTAACCAGGACATTTCAGTGTATTCAAGATTCAGCAGACTATCCATTATAATGGACTTCTCTCTTTCCGATTTCACCCCCTGTAGCAGCTCAAAGACAACTATTCCACATGTCCATACAGTATCTTCCCTGAGTAGTCTCTCAAGTTCATCTCCTGCCTTTGAAGCAGATCTAAAAAACTCAATCCATATACTTGTATCAATTAATACTCTATCCATCCTTTTCCGACATCCTGAGTCTCTCTTCCTGATGTTTCATTTCAAGTTCCTCCTCTTTCTTCCAGTCGTAATCAATCTCGATCTTTCCCCTCAAGGAGCTCCTTAATCTTCTGCTGGCGGATAAACTTCTTCATGGCAATGGTAATCGCCTTTGTCTTGGACTTTTCACCCGTAATCCTCTGCACCTCGGAGAAGAGATCGTCAGGTATGTTTAATGTTGCACGCATATTATGCACCTCCTTTGCATGCTTATATTATATGCCGCCAATATTTGGATGTCAACATTAGATGAATTCGTAAGTCTTTAACTGTCACCCTGAACTTGTTTCAGGCCTGGCAAGGCGAATAGACTGCGTCTCATAACACCTTGATTTTTCGAGATTTCACGAACTTAATTCGGGATTCAGAATGACATAACATGTTGTTTTCGAGTTTTTTACGAAACTGTCAATATTGAGCGGGCTGTATTATTCGGCTCTTATGTGAGAGGTCAGGCAGGGGAATGGAGCGATATTGATATCGCTGTTTTGTCACTTGATTTCTCAGGATACGGTTTAATGACAGCAAGATGCTGATGCCCTTTGTACTGAAATCCGATACGCGCATAGAGATACATCCTTTCAGGCCTTGTTTGTAAGAGAAATAATAAAAGACGGCATCGAGATTAAGGTTTAGCGCTCATCATTGATATCCTTTTCCAGGTCTTCCGGGAAAAGGAGACGGTTAGGGAGCCGTTGTGATTTGTTCTCCAAAGAAGAACTTTTCAAGTTCCTGCGGCTGAACGAGATATTTCTCAGGGTTATCCGAGACGTGTACCACCCCGCCGACAAGTACTATCACCCTGCCTGCCCACTGGAGGGACAGCTTGAGGTTGTGCTCTACCATGCAGACCGCCCAGATACCCATTATTACATCCTGAGCTATTTTTACATGCTCCAGTACATCAGAGGCAGCCTTTGGTGAAAGGCCTGCAAGTGAAGGCCGTTTCATTAATACCTCCCTGTTACTGCTTATTTCTTGTCGCAGGCATTGTTTTTGTTTTAATTCTATTATATAAAGTACTGTTTCTTTTAACTGTAAATTGTGTAAAATCAAAGGGAACTTGAGGGTTCAGCAAGATAATCCATCTGTTTTTTCCTGAAGATTACAGGGATAAGCAGGAGAACATGAGAAAAGAAGGGTTTTACAGGATTTGCAGGAACTACGGGATACCGGCAGCCTATCTCTTCGGCTCAATGAGGGATGCGGGAGTATTGAAAGCAGGCTGCCCGGCAAGGTTAAAGACCCCCTTGCCGATATTGACCTTGGAGTGGTGTTTCTTGAAAGACCGTTTCTCGCTTGAAGGAGTGGGAAGACGCAGGTAAAGAAAAAGGAAAGAGAGGTTTGCCATGGGTAGGAAGGTGACTAAACTTCCGGAGATAGCTTCCAGGACCATCGAGGATGTCCTGGAAGAGTTTCTGGAGGAACAGAGAAAGCGTCTGAAACCAAGGACGGTATCGACTTATGAAAACGTTATATCGTTGTTGAAGGACCAGATGAACGTCTTTGGCCACGTGGGTCTCTCAAAGGCTGAGTCGGCCCTTTTTGACAGGTACTACAACGCCGGGGGCTCAGAACACCGGGAGTTCTGCCGGATATTCGGCCCTGAGAAGATTACTGAAAACCTGGGAGAATTCCTCGGTTATTTCATGGTCAGGAAGGTGATGGCCGGAGCGGATTTCAAGCGGTCTGCAGGCACGGTCACAAAGAAGCTGTCGAAATGGCTGGCCGAGAAGGGATACATTTCAGAGGAGTCAGCCATGGACGGCATGGAAGAAGGGGCCGCTGCAGCAAGGGATCTGCCCCAGGCTGCGCGAGCCGCGGGAATAATTTACAATGCGTCTGAGGGTTACAACATTGACCCTGATGATATCGATGATGGGGATTACATGGAGTTTGACCACTTTACCATTTCGAGGATAGAGCCCGGGAAACTCTGGGTCGAGATATACGAAGGGGGTGAAAGGGGTACCCTTGGGCCTGTGGCTGTTCCTGAAAGTGCAACTTTTCTGCTTGCAAAGGGCTGGAATATCAGTTGCGCCCTTGGCAAGGTAAATGGAAAGTGGCGGATAATCGACATGGGAAATGTTTATCCGCTGTAGACCCCGTTAATGGTTTGACCGGACAGGGAATCCATCAGCCTCTCACATAAAAGAGACTCACCTGGAATATTTATAGATAAAGTCTGCAGATCTGTATTCTGCTATAATAATCAAGTGAGAACCCTCAACACAGGGCAATGGAGTCATGGAGTTTTTGCATGGATGAGAAGAGAATAATTGACGAAATTGTTAAAATCCTGGTGTCATATCTTCAGCCGGAGCGGATTATACTGTTCGGCTCAAGGGCCATGTAATAGTTTAGTTGATAAGTGCCAGGACATCGTTTAGAGGTTTTAGTGCCAGGACATCGTTAACATTGCACTTCAAGAAAATTAGTAGGGGCCCAAGCTGTTA
>QIJG01000076.1 GCA_003232715.1 Nitrospirota bacterium | reverse complement strand
CCGGATGCCGCAAGGGAGGGAGTGGCCGTACTGAAGAACAGGAGCAGTAACGAGGATAACAGGATTAAAAATTTAGTCATACAAACCTCCGTTCATATTTTTGATTAGTATAATAACACATTATGAAAAAAGTGTGAACAGTTTGAGATTGTATTTTCCGGGGTATTTTCTATATCATTTAAGTGTTATGGTCTCTGACATACGAAGAGTTGAATTATTCAAAGACCTTGAAGAAGAAGAGCTACGGGAGATCAAGCCCTATGTGAGGCCATCTTCGTTCTTAAAGAAGTGACCCTCCGGACTATCTTTACTTTGTGATGAAGGGAAAGGTCAAGATAACCAAGCTGTCTCAGGACGGCAAGGAGATAATTATAGAGATTATATCGCCCTTTGATTTTTTTGGCGGTGTTGCCGTTATGAGGGGATTCCCCTATCCCGCAAATGCAGTGGCCATGGAGGAGACGGATATTTTAAAGGTTTCAAGGAAGGACCTCTTGAGAATAATGGATAGATTCCCTCCCCTCATGTATTGCATGACCATGAACCTTGGTGACAGGATGAGAGGAGCCCATGAAACCCTTAAAAACATTGCCCTTGAACGTGTTGAGGCAAGAATAGTCTCGTTGCTTTTGAAGCTTGCTGAAAACCTGGGCAAACAGACAGATGAAGGTGTCTTTATCGATATGCGGCTTTCCAGACAGGATATTGCCGATATGGTCGGCACTACTGTTGAGACTGCTATCAGGACAATGACCGGCTTCAGGAAATCAGGGTTAATCAGGGAAGTGGACGGCAGGGTTTTAATAACAGACCCCAAGGGGCTGAGTGCCTTAGGGTCTTAGGAATCCATTAAGTTTACCGCTGTTACTAACCCTCTGCTTTTGCAAGCAGTGTTGCAAGCATGTTGTAGAAGAATAGAAAGATTGAAAAAACCTCGATCAAACCGCTAAGGACAGTGAGGGTCCTGTAAATGCCGGCATCAGTATAGTATGTTCCCAGCGTATAAGAGATTGTAAGGCCGATAAGCCCTAAGTTTGCCAGCCAGAATTGCACCTCAGCTATTGGTTTGCTCTTTAAAAGCCTTCCCGAGAATCTTGGCAAAATATGGTATCCCACCCCATAGATCATCATGGATACCCAGCCAAGCAACATGAAGTGAGAGTGGGCAAATCTTAGGGTAAGTAACTCAGGGTTTACAATCATTAATATGCCTAAAACAGATGCAACGGCAAGATATACCAGGCTCATGACTATAAAGTTTGTTACAAATCTGTCCATAAAAGACCTCCTTTGCTGCGGGACTATCTGTTTTTTTCCTGTGCTCTGCGGTTATCTAACACCTTTCTATTTATACTTTAATATAACCTGATGATTCTTTCCATGATTCATGTCATAAGTAATTGATTTTTCGTGTTGTAAGTTATATCATATTGTTCTCAACAACCTTTTATTAAATGTCTCGTAATTGAACCGACATCAATCTAAAAATCTCCCCTTGCCCCTCTTTGCCAAAGAGGGGGATGATACCTCCCTTTGGC
>QIJG01000101.1 GCA_003232715.1 Nitrospirota bacterium | reverse complement strand
TCCTTAAATCACTGCACCCGATCGCCCTTGCAGCATCAACAAAGGGCATATCCTTAATCGTCAACACATGCCCCCTTATCAACCTTGCAAAGGACGTCCAGCCGACTACCGACAAGGCTATCATTACCGTATAGATACCCGGAGGTAAAATTATGGAGATGGCTATGGCGAGCAGCAGAGAGGGGAAAGAGAGAAAAAAGTCAACTACAGTCATGATAATACTGTCAATGACGCCCCCATAATATCCTGACGTCAGGCCGAGAGTAAACCCGATCAGTGCGGATATGAATGCTGCAATCATGGCAACCCCGATTGATATTTTTCCTCCGTAAACCACCCTTGCAAATATGTCCCTGCCTTCAGTATCCGTTCCAAAGGGATGATTAATGCCGGGTGGTATCTTTATTGAATCAAGATCAATCCTGTACGGGTCATTAATGGGCAGGAAGGGTGCAAGAAGTGAGACGATAAAAAGGCCGGCAACTATAACTATGGATAGCTTACCCCTTTTTGACATTAAGCCTTATCCTCGGGTCAAGGTATTGATAGATTACATCGGTAATTAGATTTACAATAACGAAAACCACAGTACCGACAATTATGCATCCCATTATCACCGGATAGTCCCTCTTTATTATCCCCTCCATTGTAAACCTGCCCAGGCCGTCCCAGCCGAATATGGTTTCCGTGACAACCGCACCGTTGAGGTAGCTGCCGAAATCAAGGCCGATGATGGTGACTATGGGGATAATGGCATTTCTCAGTACATGAATCAGGTTTATTCTCGTTAAAGACAGTCCCTTTGACCTCGCTGTGGTTATATAAGGCATCTTGAGTATCTCAATTACGGTTGTCTTTGTGACCCTCGCCAGTGTTGCAGTGGCAGGTATGGCAAGAACAAGCGCGGGAAGGACCAAAAACCTTATATCCCCTGTACCTGAGGGAGGAAAGAGTTTTAATTTAAGGCTGAAGATCATCATGATGATTATCGCACTCCAGAACACAGGGATACTCAATCCGGAGATTGAGATGGTATCAATAAATTTTTCAAGGAACCTTGACCTCCTGCCGGCTGACAGGGCTGACAGGAACCCGAGGGCTATGCCAAAAGGAATGGATACAAGCATGGCGGCAAAGGCAAGTATCATGGTATTGGGGAATTTCAGCGAGATATCCGTCAGCACATCCCTGTTGGTATAATAAGACCTGCCAAGGTCTCCCTGAAGCAGCAGCCTTGTCAGTACCCAACTCTTTCCTTATGTTTTTAATTATCTCCGGGCTGGCCCGCTCTCCCACAAGCCCCAGCACCGGATCTCCCGGAAGAGCCTTGAGCAGGAAAAAGGCAAATAGTGTGATTGCAAACATCAGGGGAATCAGGAGTATAAGTCTCTTTAAAATGTAGCCCTTGATAGCAAAGCCTCCTTTTTTTTAGCTACGAATTTACACGAATCAGCACGAATAAAAAGAGTATCCAGCCGCAGATTTTCGCAGATACACGCAGATTGTCAAGAATTTTAAAATTTTAAAATATTAATTTCCTGATAAATATCGGCGTTTATCTGCGAAAATCTGCGGCCAAAAAGTCTTCTGTCTTGTCTTTCCCCTGTACCCTCTATGGCCTAATCCTTTAATTCGCGTTCATTTGTGTAAATTCGTAGCTAAATCAATCTTTATTTCCATCCCCTTGTCCATGACAGGATACACCCTGCAGCCCTTTATCCACGGCTGCGTTATTACATAGTCGGTCTTATGCCAGAAAAACACCCAGGGGGAGTCTTTTATTATAATCTCCTCAGCCTTTTGATAAAAATAATCCCTATCCTTTTCATTCACCGAATACTGCCCCTTTTCAATCAATGAATCAACCTCTTTATTGATGTACCTCACCCTGTTGCCTCCCGCCCCGATATTCTTAGAGTGAAACAGGGGAAAGAGGAAGTTTTCAGGGTCAGGATAGTCTGCCCACCAGCTCAGCCAGAACATATCAGGCTCCCCTTTATTCACCGCTTCTTTATACGCACTCCATTCCAACTGCTTTATATTAACATTGATTCCCACCCTGGCAAGATATGCCTGTATTATCTCTGCCAGGTCCACCACCTCCTTGTCTGCACTCACATACATATCCACCTTCATACCTTTCAAACCCTTGTCCCGGATTATCTTCCCTGCCAGTTTGGGATCATACCGAACGGAAGTCTTTATATCCCATTTCCTGAGCTGATCAGGGACAGGCCCAACAGCCAGTTTGCCCCGGCCTTCATAGAAGGTATTTAGAATCTTCTCCCTGTCTATCGCGTATGAAACCGCCCTTCTGACTTCGGGATCATTAAATGGGGGCCTTGATGAGTTCAGTCCAAGGTAGTAGGTATTCAGTCCTTCACGGGATATGATATATCTGCTCCATTTCCTGTCATTCTTAAACCTTGAATATGCCGACGCCGGTAATGAAATGACATCTATATTGCCCAGTTCAAATTCAGTAACGGCAGTCAGATCCTCGGCGATTATCCTGTACGCAATCCCCTTGACCTTGCTGTTGCCGTCAAAATAATCAGTCCTGCTCTTTAGCAGCAGCTCCCTGTCAGGCAGCCATTCCTTTAAAGTAAAGGGACCTGTGCCTGAGGGATGGCTTGAGAAATCAACGCCCCACTTTTTCACCTCTTCCCGGGGAACAACATATGCAGGGGTCATGGTAAGCATACTCAGAAACGGTGAAAAGGGTCTTTTCAGGATAATCTCAAAAACGTAATCACTCTTTACCTTAAAACCCTTAACCT
>QIJG01000187.1 GCA_003232715.1 Nitrospirota bacterium | reverse complement strand
TGAGTAGGAAAGAGAAGCGGTTTAACTCGCAACCCGGAACCCGCAACTCGTAATGTTTTTTCTGCCCTGAGCCGGAAGACCTGTCCAGACCCGGAAAACTTAAAAGATTCTCGCGGGAGGAAAAAAATGAAAGCAAAGCATCTCTTGTATTCTGTTTTTATCACCATTTGTATCTTGTCATTAGTCACCCCTGCGTCTGCAGGTGATGACACAACAAATTTAGGAGAGATTGTTGTTACTGCAACAAGAGTTGAAGAACCAAAGAAGGATGTCCCCGCCTCTGTACAGATAATCACGCAGGAAGATATCAAGGATTCAACTGCAAGGAATGCCGGTGACCTCATTGCAGAGGCAGCCCTTGGTAATGTCCAGAAATATCCGGGTGCCCTTACAAGTTCGATCGGCTTGAGAGGATATAGTACCAGTGATATCCTAACGAGCAGGGTGCTTATCCTTATAAATGGTAATAATGCAGGTACGGTAAACCTTGCAAAGATTCCTGTGGATGATATTGAAAGAGTAGAGATAGTCAAGGGGCCGGCATCTGTACTCTACGGTTCATCTGCCATGGGGGGAGTTATAAATATAATCACCAAAAACGGCAGGGAGGAAGGTGTTCACGGCTTTGTCGGCGGTGAAGCAGGTTCCTGGAATTACTGGAAGCCTCAGGTAGAATTGAGTGGAAAGAAAGGGGTTTTTGACTACTATCTCACGGCTGATCGTTCATCAGAGAATGATTATAAGGCGAAGGATTATGGAAAATTTGACAACACAGGATACGATGATGAGACGCTCTCTCTCCGCCTTGGTTATAGACTTTTGGACAAAGGCCACATCTCTGTTGGCTTTCAACACTGGAAGGGATGGGATATAGGTACCCCCGGTCCTGTATACTCCCCAGACCCTGATGATTACAAGGATTCCTCAAGGAATGGCTTTGATTTAGGATATAAGACAGAGACATTCAATGCAAAGTATTACCTTGTCAAAGACAGGGATGAATGGCATTCAGGCTTGGGCACGGGGAATTCAGACATTTCCCTGAAAAAGACCGGTACCCAGGGTGTCAGCTTTCAGAAGACATTTCCTTTAGGTAACCACAGGATAATAGCAGGTGGACAGTGGGACAGGATTAAGATTGACGGCTCAAGAAATATGCAAGATACGACAGTTATGGTCTCTTTACAGAGGACAGGCTGAGCCTTTTGGAGAAAAAACTCCTCCTGAGTGCAGGCATTCGTTACGATTACTTCAGAAATGAGATACTGTCAACCCCCGGGCTGACGGTCAATCCCCGCAAGGAAGACCTTTCACATCTGACGGTAAGAGGAGGGGTTGTTTATAAATTAACAGGCAGTTTCAGTCTCAAGGGAAATATCGGGACTGCCTTCCGTGCCCCGGCACCTGATGAGCTTGCAACGGATTATGTAGCTTCCTGGGGGACAACATATATCGGGAACCCCGATCTGAAGCCGGAAAAGAGCACTTCCGTCAACTATTCGAGGGAACTCCTGAAGGCAGACGTTACCTTTTTTCACAGCAGGTTCAGGGACAAAATACTCGGTTATTATGATCCGGGGCTTTCAGCTATGACATGGAAAAATGTTGATGGGGCGGTGCTTCAGGGTATAGAGGTAAATCTATCTTATGATGCAGGCCTTGCCTCAGGACTTGAGATTTCAGTTGAACCGTTTGCAAACATCAGCTACAACACAAGGTATTCGAGTAAGGATGAGCAAGAGATATCCAATTATGGTAAGACTCTCCTTTATACCCCGAAATGGACGGGGGCTTTTGGTATAAGAGCCGGGCAGGATAGATGGGATGTAAGGCTTATAGCTAATTATACAGGGGACGAAAAGGTACAGGACTGGGACTTCTCATCCCCGACATATACCGATGTTATAGATAAGGGTGACTTTACTGTGGTGAATTTTAAGGGCTCCTTCCGGCCGGTAAAGGATCTGGAGATTACAGCATCTGCGGAGAACCTCTTTAACAGGGCGTATGAATATGTGCTTGGTTATCCAATGCCTGAAAGGACTTATACTGCAGGCTTAAAGTGGATATTCTAACGGGAACCGGCAGTTTTCCAGGAGACAAAAGAGAAAGTTTTTGAGCTTCACGATGCCTTCACGATAGACTCAGGATAAGGATTTAGAAAGAGATGATAACCTTTAAGGACGTTTCCTTTAAATATGCCGGGCGCAGCGATCTGTCACAACAGGAGGTTTCCTTTTCCGTACCCAAGGGGCAGTGTGTGCTTGTTACAGGCCGTACAGGCTGTGGCAAGAGCACGCTCCTGAAGATGCTGGGCGGGATAATCCCTCATGAGAGTGCAGGCGAGATGCGTGGCCTGGTGGTTGTCAACGGAATAGAGACCCGCACGTCGTCCCTGCCGTATATCTCGCAGTATGTGGGGATGGTATTTCAGAGTCCTGACGATCAGCTCTTCTGTAATACAGTGAGGGATGAGATATCATTCGGCCCTGAAAATCTCGGCCTTCCCCCTGCAGAGATCACGAAAAGAGTGGGGGAGGCCCTGGCCCAGGTCGGTCTTGAGGGATTTGAAGAAAGACAGACCGCAAGACTCTCCGGTGGTCAGAAGCAGCGTGTTGCCATTGCCTCGCAACTCGCCATGGGTCCGGTGGTGCTGGCGCTTGATGAGCCGGTGAGCCAGCTCGACCCCGTGGGGACTGCCGAGATAGTCAAGTGTCTCGATGACCTTAAGCAAAGGGGCATAACCATTGTCCTGGTGGAGCACAGGGTTAATGATGTGATAGGGATTGTCGACCGTATAATGGTGATGGACCAGGGAAGGGTCGTCCTTGATATTGACAGGAAAGACCTGCCTGCCCATAC
>QIJG01000248.1 GCA_003232715.1 Nitrospirota bacterium | reverse complement strand
AAGACAATGGCACTGATTTTCCCGGGATAATCTATTAAAGAGACTTTCTGAAGACCTCCAATCGTCATACCAGCTCAAACTCCTTCCGGGTCCTGAACTCCTCCTTTTTGCCCTTGTTCCACTGTCTAACAGGCCGGAGGTAGCCGACTATGCGGGAATAAATCTCCGTCTCCTCATGACAACGGGGACACTCTGCAAACTCCCCGGCAATGTATCCGTCCACAGGGCAGACACTGAACGTTGGGGTTACGGTAAAGTAGGGAAGGTGATATTGTTCACAGACCGTCTTTACAAGTCTCTTCAGTGCCCCGGTATCCTCTATCTTCTCACCGATAAAGAGATGCAGTACTGTTCCACCGGTATATCGCTGCTGTACCGTGTCCTGATGATCAAGCACCTCAAACATATCGTCCGTAAAATCCACGGGTAACTGTGTGGAATTTGTATAAAAAGGCTCTGCATTGAGTGTGCGGTACTGAACCTCATTGGCACAGACAATCCCGGGAAACCTGTCCTTGTCAATCCTTGCCAGCCGGTATGAGGTCCCCTCTGCCGGTGTTGCCTCAAGGTTATAGCTATTCCCTTCATAAAATCCATCACCCTGAGCGTAAAGGCATGCCCTTCCGGAGATGCAATCCCCTTGTTGAAGAGATTCAGACACGCCTCGTTCATCCCGATGAGGCCGATCGTGGAGAAGTGATTCTTCCAGTACTCACCGAAGCGTTCCCTGACACTCCTCAGGTAGTACTTTGCATAGGGATAGAGGTTGCCTTCCGTAAACTTCTCAAGCACCTTCCTCTTTATCTCAAGGCTCTCCCTGGACATAACCATCAGCCTGTCCAGGAGGGCAATAAACTCATCCTCATCTTTAGCTGAAAACCCGAGCCTCGGCATGTTGATGGTCACCACACCGATTGAACCGGTCAGGGGGTTTGCACCAAAGAGCCCGCCGCCCCGCTTCTGCAGCTCACGGTTGTCGAGCCTCAGCCTGCAACACATGGAACGCGCATCCTCGGGCTTCATGTCCGAGTTGATGAAATTCGAGAAGTAGGGAATACCGTACTTGGCAGTCACCTCCCACAGGATATCAAGGTTCGGGTTATCCCAGTCGAAATCCTTCGTGATATTATAGGTGGGTATGGGGAATGTGAAGACCCTGCCCTTGGCATCTCCTTCAAGCATCACCTCTAAAAAAGCCCTGTTGAAGAGGTCCATCTCTTTCCGGAACTCCCCGTAGGTCTCATCCCGCATTCTGCCGCCTGCAACAACGGGCTGGTCTTCAAAGTTTTTTGGAACCGTAAGGTCAAGGGTAATATTTGTAAAGGGTGTCTGAAAACCGACCCTTGTAGGAACGTTTATATTGAAGACAAACTCCTGAAGGGCCTGCTTGACCTCCCTGAAACTCAGGCCGTCGTATCTTATAAAGGGGCTGAGAAGGGTGTCGAAATTGGAAAAAGCCTGCGCACCTGCTGCCTCTCCCTGGAGGGTGTAGAAGAAGTTGACCACCTGGCCCAGCGCGCTCCTGAAATGCCTTGCCGGACTGCTCTCTATCTTGCCTGAGGCACCCTTAAACCCCTGAAAAAGAAGGTCATGAAGGTCCCACCCGACACAGTACACGGAAAGGATGTTTAGATCGTGAATATGAAAATCCCCGTCAAGGTGTGCCTTCCTGACCTCAGGAGGGTATATCTTGTTAAGCCAGTAAATCATGCTGATCTCTGAAGAAATATAGTTGTTCAGTCCCTGCAGGGAGAAGGCCATATTGCTGTTTTCGTTAACCTTCCAGTCAAGCTGCTTCAGGTAATGGTCTACAAGGTCAATGTCCGCCTTTGTAGTAATCTTCCTTATCCTGGCATGCTGCTCCCTGTAGAGTATATACGCCTTGGCGGTTCTGCGGTAAACAGACTGCGGTAAACAGAAGACAGGAGCACCTCTTCAACGATATCCTGAATCTCCTCGACGGCAGGAACCCTGTTACCTATGATCTGTGCCGCCAGATTCAGCACCCTGAGCGTCAGTCGCATGGCAACCTCGCCGTTAAACTCTCCGGTTGCAGCACCGGCTTTTACAATTGCATTTGTAATCTTCTCTGCATCGAATCTTACTCTCTTGCCATCTCTTTTTTGTATCTCATTAAACATTTTGCCTCCTTGGCAGCTCATCAATCCGCACTGTATTTTTTGTTGTATTTAAGGTACTTATCAGTGTGCATCTCCTGTTTGGCAAGTGGCTCAATCACTCCGGGACGCACTGATATTTCAGCTCGCAACGTGCTTAAGTAGATATG
>QIJG01000186.1 GCA_003232715.1 Nitrospirota bacterium | reverse complement strand
AGCTCTTCTTCAGATAATTTGTCCAATGTGAACAATCCATCGGGAACTTTGGGGTCTATCCTGACTACTTTATCTCTGCCAAGAAGGTGCTGAGCCTGGGTGAATGCCCCTATGCTTTGGCCCCGCATAATGACATCAACCACTTCAGACCTCCATTGCCAAAGCCCGCCTCGATCCAGTTGCTTGGATCGTCCTTTCAGTGCCTTTGTTGTTCCCAAACTCAACACGCGTATTGCGCTAAGTGGCACATCAAGCATGCTTATGGCCTCAACAACTCCCACCATGGTTGGGTTGTTTGCCCAGACGCCGCCATCAACCAACCTAATATGATCCAGCTTTAGGCACGAAGGGAAAAAAGTAGGAGCGGCACTCGTGGCCAGAGCAACCTTCCAGAGCGGGACTTTATAGTCACGTTTCAAACGCTCGTGATGGGGTGTTTTAAAGAGATAAACATCGTCTTCCCCAATGCTGTAAGAAGGAATTACAAGACGTTTTTGGCTTTCCCCTAATGTCTTATCTCCAAAACATTTACTGAGTGCTGCTTCAAGTGGAAAAGAATCGTACTTACTAAGAAATAACTGTTTAATTTTTGAAAAAATTGTTTCAGGGAAAATATTAGGCCCTTCCTTTACATAAAATTTAACGATCTCATGAGGTTTCATGCCAGCGCCAAGACCAAGAGCGATAATACCACCAGTAGAGGTTCCTACTATCAGATCAAAATGATCTATGATATTAATTCCTAAGTCTTCCTCCAGATGCGCCAGAATAGCCGCAGAGAAAAGCCCCTTGATACCACCACCATCGATAGAAAGAATTTGAAATTTATCATTCATAGACAATACTCCTTTATACACCTGCACTTTTGCTTAAACGGTTCATACACCCCGGGCTGGTCTCGTTTCTGGTTTTCTGTTTGCATTTTCCAAAAGTTTCGCTATCTCCCTCGGTTCAGGCAACTGGCCTTTGAGTACCTTGGGTAACCGCTTGACGATTCGGTAGGTCTCAACACCTGCGGCCTTCTTTACAAACTATTCGAAACTTTCGAATAGTTGCCTCATTAGATGCCTGCCTGTCTTTGCTCATAATCCAAGCTCTTTCATGTTTTGACCCTGGGTTTGATAGGTCAGCGAAACACTATTTCTTGCTCTCATTTTAACTTTTAACTTCTCTGCTGAGTTCCCCTTCAATACCTTTGCCTTTTCCCTTTCTCCGTCAGCCTATATTTCTGTTGGGCTTTTCCGGAATGGTGTATTCGATGTATTTTCCCTGCAAGAGTTGTCGTATAATTTTATTGAGCTGGCCGGAGACCACTTTCTGCCCTAATTTTACAGCAAGTTCCGACTTTGACAGATTACCAGCCCTGAGAAGCAGGAGCACCCTTGCGGTCAATGACTCTGGCTGTAACTCTGAACTCTGGCTGTAACTCTGGCTGTGACTCTACCCCTGACTCTTTCTTTGAAAGAACAAGCGGTTTCGCCAGTGGCACTATAAAGCGCAACCTCATGCCAAGTTCAACGATTTCCGGCTCCGGCAGTCCCAGGTCCGCAGCTTCCCTGAACATCCGGGGCACCCCGCTGCCCCATTGCTCAATGAGGTTCAATTCCCGAAAGACTCGGGCTATCACCGGATTGCGTATCCTGGAGATGCCCTGCTTCATATCCTCTACCGTCATTCCCGGCGGCAGGATGCCGGGATTTTCAATTTCGATCCTATCATCGAAAAAGGCGATTCGTATGGGTGCTCCATGCTGTGAATAATCAGCGTGAACTATGGAGTTGATCACCGCTTCTCGCAGGATGCCTATGGGAATGCTCCAGACGTCCTTGCGCCGGATTTCAGAAAAATCGGCTCCACGCATAGCGTGCTTCTTGAGAAACAGCATAATGTTGTCTACCACCTGCGGCAGGTGGTCATGCAATTCGATGTGATCGAAAATTCGCGTTTTATCCCGGCCTATGAAGCGTCCGCACTGGACCCAGGCATCCGGGAAATACCTCTCTCGCTCTTTGCCGAAGAGCAGGACTGCCCCTTTTGTCGGAACCAGGTGCCCCTGATCACGGGTCAACAATCTCAGGGTACGTAAGGTATTTTTGTCAAGGTTGTGCTGGTTGCCAAACAGGGTTTTCATTGCCGCCATATCCAGATCATCTACATAACCAGTAGTGGGGCCGGGTTCCGCTCAAGAATACCTCAACCAGAAGCAGTGTCTTGCCCTCGATGGTTGTAATTTCAACATTGGGCACCAGGCGGGGAGTAATAGAGTCGGCAACCAGGTTGCACAAGCGTTCTTCAGCATCCAGAGGATCACCAATACCAAATGGTTTTCGGGTACTGTTATCAAGGCCGATGAGAATACACCGCCAGCCGTGTTGGCGAATGCGCTCACGGTCTTTACGATGTTCTGAGGCGAGGAAATATCCCGCTTGAACTCCACTGTTTTACCTTCTCCCCGCTCTATCAGTTCTGCTACATTCATTTCCCCTCTTTCAGTAACTCGCCACCAACTTCCGTTTCAAACTCTTCAACAGTCGGCAGACTGGATTTTAGGTCGTCCGGCATTGCGCGGGTGAGTTCATACTCGGATGCTCTGATTCAGTTAAATTATGCTACGGCATATCCCATGATAAATTGCCCTCAGTCTTCACACCGTTAACAATTGTTGATCATCAATCCTATATCCCGATACGTGAGGATCATTTCCGCTATCCCCTTTGTTTCATTTCTCTCAACTATCACCAAATCCGTTCCAAAATAGACCCACGACAATCCTTGATTCACGTTTGTGCCATAAAATTGAACTATAAATCTTTATAAG
>QIJG01000174.1 GCA_003232715.1 Nitrospirota bacterium | reverse complement strand
CTTGTCCGGAATCGTTATTTAAGAAGGATTCCCGACTCGCTTCACTTGCGGGAATGACAAATTACTGTAGTTTATACACAGACTCTATTTAAAGACGCAAAGCGCAGAGTGCAAAGAGTTAAAAGGCCCGTATCCTCCGAGCTATGCGTCGTATCCTTTAACGCTATGCGCTATGCGTCTTATCTTTAACGCCTTGCTCTCTCCTCCCCAACTTCCTTAATTCTTTGGGTTGATATTATATATATCGGACGATTTTCAAAAAACTTTAGAGAAAAAATTTCAAGGCTTAAATCTCCAGTAATCTTTCGCTTATTTCAGACAAACCCTTTTTACCTTCTTCAAAAAGAGGTGGCAGTTCGTATTGAATAAGGTCTGATAGAGTTACCCAGTCCCTGGTCTCGAAAGCTGAGAGCATTTCCCTGAAGATACCAAGGGAATTATCCCAGCACGCAAACGCTTCCATTGATATGTCATATCCTTTGCTCCTGAGATGCTCTACGCCCTTCTTCACTTCCCGGATAAAGTCTATTAAGTGTTTATCCCTTCTGAAAGTTCCATAAAAACCCGGTCAGACTGCTCGGTCCTGAGAAGATTGACACAATCCAGCAGCCTGTCCCCTATTTCAGTAACGATTCCATCGGCTTCCGTAATACCTGTCCGTACTGCCTTCACCAATTCCACATCATTCTTCATATCATCGTTTCCCATTGTTTTCTCCTTTTTGTACTGAGTCAGGAATGGCTCAGGTGTTTGCTGAAAATTCATATTCTATGACTCTATCAACTGTTTCATTTAACACAAACATGTTGCTTTGTAAAGGTTGACATCATTGATTGGAGAATTTGAATCAACATTGACGCATGAAGACCAAGGTCTTTATAGATTATGCAGGCCTTTTCGGAGAGAACGGCAATGTCTTCCTCCTCAAGTTCCTCTTTCTCGTATTTAAAGATTGTAGTCAAAGGTTTCAGTGCCGGACAGATATATCCGATAGTTTCAATCTCCTGATCAAGGGGTGGGACTCCCCTCCATATCCCTTTAATTAACTCAACGTCCGGAGAGGATTTCCTTGCCTCTCTACCAATGATTGCTATAATTGAAAAAGCACTATCCGAGAGGTCCTTCAGTCTTCTCAGGACATTAAGTTCGTCTTCTATCAGAGTAGCAATATTGACTGCCTCCATATCATACTGCTCAGATAACTTCCCCACAAAATGCCGGTAGGTACTATCAGGGATGCTTGAGTATTCCCGATCCAGGATTTTCAACCATGTTTGCCTGTATATATGTACAAAAAGCAAATCCTTTTTTAATGGCCGTCCCTTTATTAAAGGCATATAATCGATGAATCCATCTTTCTCAAAAAACGATTTATAGACCTGAATATTCTCCCATGCAGCAGAGTCTTCAATTGAGACCAAGTCACCTTCTATTAACAACTTCTTTGAAAGTTCAAAAACATTAGCTGCATTTATCACCCTCTTGCAGACCATATCCTTACAGCTTGAGTTAAAACCGCATGGACTGCAAGGCAACTCAGCCCCTACCACATAATGACCTTCACCATAAGGACCTGTTTCCCTGAAGTGTACAGATGCCAGGGAAATATTTATTGTCCTGGTTCCAACAGCCGTAGCTATATGCAGAGGGCCTGTGTCATTACTTATGAAAAGATTGCACCTCTTTAATAAGGCAACAAGTTCCCTCAGATCCGTCCTGCCTATCAGGTTCAACGGCTTTGTCGTGACAATGCTCTCAAATTCTCTCCCGTAATGCACCTCTTTAGCAGAACCGGTAAGGAGGATTTTTACACCAAAAACTTCAACTAATCTGTCTGCCAACTCAGCAAAACGGGCATAGGCCATCTCTTGTCCTCTGCACTTGCCCCAAGCTGGAGACCTACAAGTATATCACCACTATTGACACCTCCTTCCGTCAGGATATTGTCTGCCCTTTCCTCTGCATCAGCTGGAATCTCAAGATGCAGGCCCTGCCCTTTTGGAGTTACACCACCAGCCTTTAAATAGATATCACACAAATGGAACGGGTTGTAATCTCTCCCGGGTATTACATTAAAAAAATACCTTATCCATGGGTGCCTTTTAATAGTAAACCCCTCCTTGTCCATACTCAGACCTCTTACTTCTTTTGTCCTGAGAAGGGATATCAAAACAGCACTTGAAGTAGAATGGGTAAAGTTTATGACAAGGTCGTACACGGTATCATTAATTTTACAGAGGATATCCTCTAAATAGCGAAACGTCCCAACCGGGTCTTCCCTGTTTAATCCCTGCAGAATCTTATTGATATCAAGGACAAAAACTCTATCTGCATGTGGTATATACTTGCATATCTCTGAAAAAGCAGAGTTTACAAGAAGGGTTATCCTTATTCCAGGATACCTGTCCTTAAGACCTGCCATCACAGGGGTAGTCTGAATAAGGTCTCCCATCCTGGTAAGATTAACTATAAGTACATCTTCCATAACTCATATCCTTGATTTTTTACTGTTCAGCCGCAGATTTACGCTGATTTTAACTGCAAAAATAAACGGCTAAATATTTGCTGTTATTCTTAAACAGTATACTGTTGTTTTATTGAATCCATCAGCAAAAAAATCTTTTCAACCTCTGAAAATGCCCCTGCGCCCGCTCTTATATCTTCCACAATATCGTCAAACCCCACTTTACCCTTATCCGTGAATCGTGCCAAATATTTGC
>QIJG01000194.1 GCA_003232715.1 Nitrospirota bacterium | reverse complement strand
AACGTTGTTACCTACTATGCAAAACGCTTGACAGAAAAGAGAATAAAGTTATAAATCCTCCCATGCCACGCCAGCCAAGATTAGACATACCTGGAGCCTTGCACCATATAATGGTGAGAGGGATAAATAAAACGGATATTATGGATAACCAGGACAGGATGAATTTCCTGCAAAGGTTAGGGGAAAATATAACAGAAACAAAGAGTTCAGTATACGCGTGGGTATTAATGAGCAACGTTGAGAAGGTCAAATCATTGCCTGAAGAAAAACAAACGGAAATTCTTGATTTTATAAGTTTTTTAGAAAAAAAATTTGAAGAAGACGAAATAAAGAAGTGGAATAAGTTCTCACTTGAATCTGCAATGAGGGGATTAGAAACAGAGGAATCATTGTATTCTTTCAACCCGGGATAACAAGCATATACCAAGCGGGGAAATAAACAGAAACCTCCTCTCCCTCCGTTACTCCTCAGTGCCGTTTATAATATCCACTGCCCACTGAGGCCGTGGATTTACTTTCCATTTACATCTGCCTTTCCTTACGATTACAACCTGTTGAAATGGATTGTCCCGGGAGGAATTGTTTAAAAACCGGGCTTCGTCAATCAAGGGCAGTGCCAATGCAATATTTTTCATGGTGCGTGGTATGCGGCTGTGTATCTTGTTAACCGGAACGCTATGGCCGCCACTGTTTATACGTTGATTAACCCTGGCTTCATTTAGCTCTGAAGTTTCCAGGTGTATGTAAACAAGGATAATCTCGTAACCCATAGCTTTTGCCTTGGCGAGGAAGTCTACCTTTGACACATGAGAAAATACTGTTTCAAAGCAAAAAGCTATTCCTTGCTCAAGCATATGCTCTCCTGTTTGCCTGGCTAACTCTGCAGATTCATAGCCAACCCTTTCAGGGTTTTCCGGATCGATTGCCTTGGCTATTAAATCAGCACTTACAAGTTTGATACCTTTTGGGGCCAGAAAATTATCGTAAAATGTTGTTTTCCCGGCTCCATTTCCACCAGCCAATACCCAGAGCTGCCTTAAATCGGTCATTCATATATCTCGAACTTTCCGTTGTGAAATCTTCCTGTTTGTCTTTTGCCGGTAGCGATATCTATCCTGTCAAGAAGACCCGGCCTTGTTTGGCTTGCTTCATAATATATTGAAGAGGTTGTCACGTTTTCTGCGAGTTCTCCGCTTTTGCGTTTTTTCTCGAGGGAATCAAAAACCTTGTTTGGGTCCACAGCTTTTGATTCCAATAATTCAACCTTAAGTTTGCCAAAGCCCTGAATTATTGCATAGACGTTTTTTATATCTATTGCAGACTCTATGGCTTTGCCCAGTTCCGCCCAATATTCAATTTGTTTGGGGACCGACCTTTTCTTTAACGAACCTTCTTTTTTTGCGAGTGCAATTAATTCAGGGTCCAATCTAATGGGACCAGCTGTAGAACTTTTCATGACTTACCCTCCAGGTATGTTTTACTATGCTACAATTGTAGCAAATTGCTGCATAATTGTCAATGAAGCACTCAAGAACTCAAAGAACCAGCCTTTTT
>QIJG01000193.1 GCA_003232715.1 Nitrospirota bacterium | reverse complement strand
CCATCTTCCTTGCTATCCATGGATACTCAGGGAGCACCCTTTTGATAAAGGCCGGACCATCTGCCGAGCCAAGCTCTGCTATGTCGGGTTTGCCGGAAACCTCACCCTGCAATGAATTCTGAGCACTCACCCCAGAGACCGGACCCTGCTCAGCGTCTTCTGCCTGAGCGGATAATATGTCCTGAACCGGTTGTTCCTGGACCTTTTCAGGTTCTGTAACATCCTGATTTTTTGTCTCCTCTTTTTTCTCAACAGGTTTGACAGCATCTGCTTCAGTCTCTGACACCCTGTCAGGTTCACTGCTTACTGCTATTCCTTTTTTTGGTGAACCTTTACTTTGGTTCTCTCCCTTATCTTCTCCGGTTCAGGAACTTTCTTTTTCACAACACGCTTTTTTCTCGTCCCAGGCATAACAACCTTATGAGTACCTGTCCCTGTGGAACTGCTGCCGTCAATTATGGAAATCTCTATATTCCCAAAACCCTGCTCTGAAAAGCGGGTTACCATTGCAGACAACGGGATCGAAAGCAGCAGCATATGAATCAGGACGGATATTATCACACCGTAATTTCGCATCACTAACTTGTGCTCCTTATATACAGCAAGTCATGGTCCTCAAAGTCCTAAATCCAGAGATAAGAGGTTTTTAAGGAGAGAGATGGTACAACCCTTCTCTCATTCTCGTCGGGCATCCAGCCCGCCTCCGAGGTAAGTATCACAAAAGCTTCACCATCCAGGTGAAGCTTTTGTGATACTTAAAACCGTTCAGGGTTTATCATCTCTTTCCTTTACGTTCCTCAACGCTGTGTTATCGCTGGATTTGGGTAAGTATAATACATCTAATAAAAGTCTTATAATTAAACCATCTAAAAATCTCCCCTTGCCCCTCTTTGCCAAAGAGGGGGATGATCCCTCCCTTTGGCAAAGGGAGGTTGGGAGGGATTTTCTAAATAATTTGTCCACACTATTTTGAGACAATTAATACTTTAGCCTCAACTTTGACCCCACTTCTCCCTGAACCCCAGGGCAAAGGATCTGTAAATGAGGTCCAGGAAACTCTCTCTTCCGATTCCCCGGGACTCTCCCGACAGACAAGACCTGTAGTACTCCAGGCGATGGTATTTCCCTGAGAGCGCAGCAGCAATCTGTGCTCCATAGGTTGAAAGGATTTCGGGCATACAACTCTTCGGCAATATTTCCCACTGAATCTTGTCCCTCAGGTGAACCATTGCTGCAACCGCCGCTACTGTAGGTGGATCGTTGTTTATGGAATTGAAATTCCTGCGAAAAAGTTCAGCCTCTTTTTCTGAAAGATAACCTGTAATACCTGTACACATGGTGTCCATGCTCAGGCCAAACCGCTCCAGGTGAACACGAGCAAAGCATCGGGCCTCTGGAGTGAGCTTGTTCTGCAATGACAGTGTCTTCTTTATTGCCTGAAGGACAGAGCGACCGATCAGCTCACCAAGTTTCGAGTGTTTGCCCGCCCCTGAAAGTGGTGTTCCTGTATCCAGCCTCGAGGCAATCCCGATCTGGTCCGTCCCGGTTCCCGTGGCAAGCCCATCCGAATAACGGGATGGCACGGCGAGTTCCTGAAGGGCCGCAGTCTTGGCCTCAGTGGCGGTTATCACTGAACGCACCATTGCCGCCGGAGTCAGTTCCCTGTTAATGAACAGCATGGTGTTAATGGTCCCGTGGGCTGCCATCGGTGCTGAGCCCAGTTTCTCAAACACACCGTTGCTTTCATATACTGTAGCCGGGTCACCGATCCTGCCTGCATTCGTTTCAACTCCCCCCGTGCATACAGCAACCACCTCCAGGTCACGAAACTTTTCCGACACTATGGCTGCATTATTCATGTTTGCAGCCGTACCAAGGGAAGCGCTCTTTTCAGGTGGAAGCCCATACCGCTCACATATAGCCCTCCTGTATCCGGCCGGATCAGAGGTCATCCTCTTGTGTGATTCATGGGAGTGTCCAGCGGGTTCACACGCCTGGTGGTTGTACATATACTCCAGGTCATCCCTGAGTCCTCCATCCACACGGCAGGTGGATATTACCCTGTGGGGAGACAGAAACCTGACATAGATAATCTTCTCCTCCCTGTAAACCTCGATTGCATCATAAAATCTTTCCAAAAGCATATACTCCTCCATTACAGATATAATCTGGAGATCTCGTAGATTCTAACCGTGATACATAAAGAATATTCCAGAGATAAAGACCATAAAGTATCTTCAGCAGTACAAGGACTGTTGTGCTCAGAAGGACAACTGAAAGAAGCACCTTTTCTCCCTTTCCAAGCTGTCTGCTTTCGGCAGTTGAGCGGGCAGCAGAAGGCTGAAAAGCCCTTGACTGAATTGAGAGTGACAGTATATTCGACCTCCTGTAGCAGTTGATAAAGACAGGCCGTATCAGCTTCAGCCAGTTTTTAAGCAGCCTTGCCGGATTGAGAGAGAGCACCCTTGCCCCCCGCATCCGCATGGCAAGAATAACAGTGGCAAACTCGTCCATTATGTCCGGAATAAACCTGATGGCAGTCACCGTCATAAATGCAAGCACATAGGGAACTTTTAATTGAAGCATGCCTGAAAGCATCTTCCCTGTATCAGTACTCCAGCAGAAGAGAAAACCGAAGGTCATCATGGAGGCAAACCTCAATGACTGGATGGCACCGTAGCGGAACCCCTCACGGTAGATGCTTATATCCCCTATCCATTTACCTATAAGGGGGGTATCCGTATTGACGAGGTTTATGAGCACGGTCCTTGGTTCTTCAAAATAGAAGATGGATTGGGAAAACATTGTTCCCCATACCGTCAATACAACAAGAAAGAGGAGCAGACGCAGCTTTGCCCATTCCACCCGCTCAATACCTGCCAGTATCCATGAAACAGAAAAAAGAATTATTAGAGGGGCAGCATTTTCAAGTATTACCGCATAGACGGAGATGCAGAGAAGGCTAATGATCTTGACCCTGGGGTCGAGCCTGCCGATAATTCCCTGACGTTCCCT
>QIJG01000135.1 GCA_003232715.1 Nitrospirota bacterium | reverse complement strand
TTACGTCTTCTCCGTTCAGATACTTCTCCATTATGGCCTCATCTATATCAGCAAGGGCCTCTATCATCTTGTCCCTGTATTCATCAGCCTGTGCACGGTAATCCTCCGGTATTTCATCCTCCTTAAACTCGGCTCCAATGGTCTCGTCATCAAAATAATAGGCCCGCATCTTTACTATGTCTATAGGACCCCGGAATTTATCTTCAGCACCTATGGGTATCTGTATTGCAACCGGATTGGCATCGAGTCTTTCCACCATTGAATTTACCGACATAAAGAAATCCGCACCCATCTTGTCCATCTTGTTCATAAAGGCTATCCTTGGCACGTCATACTTGGAGGCCTGCCTCCAGACGGTTTCAGACTGGGGCTCCACTCCCGCAGCAGCATCAAATACCGCTACAGCTCCGTCAAGCACTCTGAGCGCCCTCTCAACCTCTATGGTAAAATCAACATGACCGGGGGTATCAATTATATTTATCCTGTGGTCTTTCCAGAAACATGTAGTTGCCGCCGAAGTGATGGTTATACCACGTTCCTGCTCCTGAACCATCCAGTCCATTACAGCAGTACCCTCATGGACCTCCCCTATCTTGTACGTTACTCCGGTATAATACAGGACCCTTTCCGTCGTGGTGGTCTTACCGGCATCAATATGAGCCATTATCCCGATATTCCTCACTCTTTCTAATGGAAACCTCAAAACGTTCTCTCCTCTTCAAAAAGACACAAAATTGGTGTTAGTGTCAGAAATATATTTAACATTGTTTCGGGATATACCCTTTTGCAGGAGTTAACTACAGGGCTGCGGGCTTAACTTGCAAGCAACTCGCAACACAACGCAGAGGCTTCTACAACCTACCATCTGTAATGAGCAAATGCCTTGTTGGCATCAGCCATCTTGTGGGTGTCCTCCCTCTTCTTAACCGATGAACCCGTCTTTCTGTAGGCATCCAGGAGCTCTGCTGCAAGACGCTCGGTCATGGTTCTTTCAGACCTTTTTCTTGCAAAGTCCCTGATCCACCTGAATGCAAGCGCCATCCTTCTGCTGGGCCTTACTTCAATCGGCACCTGATATGTAGCACCGCCAACCCTCCTCGGCTTAACCTCGACAATCGGCTTGACGTTCTCAAGGGCAATCTTAAAAACCTTGAGGGGGTCTTCATTGGCCTTCTCCTTTATAATCTCAAATGCGCCATAGCAGATCCGCTCCGCCACTGACTTTTTCCCATCTGCCATTATTGCATTTACAAACTTACTGACCAATTTGCTGTTATGTTTCGGGTCAGGAAGTGGCCTCTTGGCTCCATACTTGGACCTGCCCTGACGCCTGTCTCCAACACCCATGGTGTCAAGCGCTCCCCTTACTATGTGGTACCTGACACCTGGAAGGTCCTTAATTCTGCCACCCCTTATCAATACTATTGAATGTTCCTGAAGATTGTGCCCGATCCCCGGGATATAGGCAGTTACCTCCATAGCATTTGTCAGCCTGACCCTTGCAACCTTTCTAAGGGCGGAATTCGGCTTCTTGGGCGTATAGTGGTATAAACCCTTGTGCAGACACCTCTGCGCTGCGGACAGTTCTGAAGCGCCGGACTCTTTGACTTTTCCTTTACCCTCTTCCTGCCATTTCTTACTAACTGCGCTATCGTAGGCAATGTAAATCCTCCATTTGAACTGTTGTAAAGAAAACCGGAATATTTTATCCCAAGGAAATATTTTTGTCAAATTTTTATAATCTTCAACCAAACGAGAGATTACTATAACCTAATCAAAGCATTTAATGCAAGAGTTTAATAATTCAACTTCCCCCATCTAACACCTCCATATATATTCATGAACGTTACGCTATAATCTTCTCCTATCAAACCGTTTAACTTATCGAAAATAAAGAAGGATTGGCGGGAGCGAGTGGGAATCGAACCCACCTTCCCCGCTTTTGGCAGGGAACACCGGATTTGAAGTCCGAGGGGGACACCAGAGC
>QIJG01000322.1 GCA_003232715.1 Nitrospirota bacterium | reverse complement strand
TCAGGCCGGGATAATTATCTTCAAAATTCGCACCAATATTCAACTTCACCAGTGCCTGAAGGGCAACATTTATATCTCCGGTTACAACGAGCGCTCCACGGTCTGCGCTTATTTCAGCCTCTTTATCCCACTGCATGAGTTTTATACCAATTGAGCCTACTATGACCTCTGATACGAATTTCGGCAGAGCCATCCCGGTGAAAGACCGCATTCCGGATATAATATCAAGATAGTACAAATGTCTGAGCCTGATATGTGCTACTTCCCTGGCCAGAAGGAAACGAAGCTCTTCAGGCTTAAATGCCCAGGTAAAATCCGAGCTTATAAAAATGGTAGGATTCAGCCGGTTGGTTATTCTCATATTTGTCCCGTTGCTCTTTGTTATATATTCGGGACCTTTTTAACTCCCAGTATCTCACATGCATCTTTAACCATATTATATATCCTGGGGAGTTGATCTTTACCAACCCTTATCATCTGAGTCATGAGTTTTCCTTCGCTATAATGTCTTTTGTAAAGCCTGTAATATTGCTTTGAAAAGAAATAGCCTGCCTTTGAATCACTCAATATGCTCAGCTCCCGTGACAATCTCAAATCATCATCCGTCTGATAAAAAGGCTTGTCTCCCTTGCTGCCCAGTGAGTAATTATCCAGCTTAAAAGCACTCCCGTCCTCAGGGATATAAATTACCTGACGATATTGCTTGTAACCTAAGACGAGGAATAGAAATAACAGGATGAGAAGGACAAGAAGTCTCCTGAAATAACGATGTTTAAGTACCGGATGTTTAATGAAATTTTTCATAAAATTCCTCTGTTTTTGACACTCGGGGAAATCCTTGTTTCAACCTTCCAGACACAACCACTCCCTCAGTGTTACCGCGGAATGACTTTCAAGTTCTTATCCCTCTCTGTCTCATAAAAATATGCTATAATATTATCATGGATATAACAGTTACACAGATTGATAATATCAAGGAAATACTTGTCAGGCTCCCTGAAAATTCCCTTGCTGAAGTCAGGGATTTCGCTGCATATCTGCTTGACAGAGAGCGCAGGCGAAAAGCTCTTGAAGAGCGAGTGCTGAAGGCTGAAAAAGAACATGACTCCGTAATTTGTAATTCTGCTGAAGAGGCAATGCAAGCGATTCTTAATGAACCTGAATCCGATGAGGCTTGAGCTTGAAAAGGGTTTTCTCAAGCACGCCAAAAAACTACTTAAGAAAAATCCCTTACTCCAACAAACATATGAAGAACTGCTCAGGAAACTTTCCATTAATCCCTTTGACCCGAGTCTGCATACACATGCACTCAGTGGCGGTTTAAAAGGCAAATATGCCTGTTCACTAACATATGATTTAAGAATCATCTTGAATTTATATGATGACATTGTTCATCTCCTTGATATCGGTTCACATGATGAAGTTTACTAAAATTCGCAGTCATTTTTAATCTCCTTCTTCTTTTGCCTCTGCGAAGGCTTTTCATTCTTTAAGATACTTCTCACATCCGCCCATACAAAGTCATCCTCTCCTGCACCTTCCTCACATAATCTCTGGTCTCGCGGGGAGCTGTTTTATTGATTAGTTCAAGAACTTCACCATTACTTAACTTGTTCACTTTATTCTTTTTGACAATCTTGTTATTAATTCGTCCAGGCCCCCAGTTATAGGCAGCAATGCTCAGTGTTTGTCTATTGATCCGGTCTTTTATATCGGCAAGGTATATGCTCTGCAGGGTGGCTCCAAGCATAACGTTGTTATCCGGATTATAGAGATAACCAGGGGAAAGGATTTTTTTCTCCTTATACAAATAATAATAGGCGTCCATAGCACCTGATTTCGGTACAAGCTGCATAAGACCGTAAGCCGGGATATATGATTTTGCCAAAGGGTTAAAATATGACTCAGTATGTATTACAGCATAAATCAGGGCTGGATCAAGATCGTATTCCCTTGCATATTTATTTACCTCACCTTTATACTTTTCCGCCCTGATCCTCAGGTGTTCCGGGACCATCTTCACTTTGACCGTAACTTTTATACGGGGGATACCATCCTTGGCAACAACGGGTTTCTTCTCAATCTTCATTTCAGGAGCAACATATTTTTCAACATATT
>QIJG01000131.1 GCA_003232715.1 Nitrospirota bacterium | reverse complement strand
GCTGTAAGTTAAGCCATAACGCTGGTGTAGTATTAAATGCTTTTGACAGACGTAGCGCCATATCCGGAGTAATAGAGCCGTGTCCGTTAACGATTTTTGATAATGTCTTTCTTGAAACTCCAAGTGTATTTGCAAGCGATGATATAGTTAGGGATAGCGGTTCCATGTAATGTCTTCTAATAATACCGCCCGGATGGATCGGAGGCCTTTTTCTCGTTCTCATTTTATCCTCTTCCTAATGATAATCTATATAATTAACATTGTAAGCATTACCTTCTTTAAAGCTGAAGACAACTCTCCAATTTTCTGTTTTTCCTCTTGACCATGGAAGGTCTTATGCAGCAAAGCACAGGACGTGCATTAACCGTCAATATCGCGTTTCATTCGTTCGAAAGTATCCTGGTCGATCTCACCACGGGCGTAACGTTTTTTCAACACGTCCAGGGCAGATTCAGTCGGGGATGAAACCTTACGGTTACGTTCCATCAGCCAACGAACGATGAAGACCGCACCGGCAATAATCAATATCCAGAACAGCAGTGAGAAAAACCACATACCTCCCATCATGTTTGTATCTCCCGTCATAAAGTAAGTGCAGAGAAATGGGTGAAGCCTGTGCAGGTTCCACCTTTAACATCATTAACCTTGTGACTCTATATATCGGTTACCACGTAACGTCCATCTCGTGTTCAGTAAAAAACAACAACGCCTTCAATCCGCATTGCAAAGTTCTTCTTCTAACTCTTCGGCAGTGTACTGAAAGGGAGATAAATTAAAGCGGGAAAGCGCAAAGATAAACTCAGTGCGTGTCAATCCTGCTATTTCGGCAGCTTTTTTCTGAGATATTGTCCCCACCTCATACCACTTAACCGCTTTACCGACCAATGTGAACTCCTCCCGCCTCTTCTTTTATGCTTAATGCGCTGTCCCGAAGGCTGTAGAGCCTGTTAAGCTCATCCCCCACCTCTTTTTCCTGCTTTTTTGCCTCTTCAACACCCTTCTCACCCTTCTTCCTGCTCTCGATACCCTTTTGGACGGCCTCCCTGATTCCCTTTATGGCCTCATCAATCCTCCCGAGCATCTGCCAGCGGAACTCCAGACGGCTCTTCTGCAGCCTCTCAACAAAGTTCCACCTGATCCTGCCTGCCTGGCGATCGATCATCTCAAGGAGGTATTTTTTCATATTCCTGTGGACTATCCGGTTACTCATAAACCTCGGCATCAGAAATGTGAGGGCGTCTCCGAGTACCTCAATCATCAGGGGCTCGTCCTTAAACCTGTAATAAAACGACTCATGTACGCTCCAGAGGGCCTCGGCGCTGAAGGATTCAAACTTCACGGAAAACAGTTCAGAGGAGTAATGCATCAGTTCATCCACTATGCTGTTTATCTTCTTTATGAACCTCTCGGCAACCTGCTCAAAGGCCATGGATATCGTTGTATCCTCGTTCTTTCTGAAGACCGTATAGTACTCCCGTAAGGCCTGGCTGATGAATTCCTCGAGTGTCTTGCGGAGCTTGCCTGCTGCAAGGCTTGTGTTTTGGGTGTAACACTCTTCAAACTCCGACATCAGTCTCTCCTGAAGTTCCTCCTTTACCCTCTGCAGGTCGGGGTCGAGAAGAGTATCGACTATCCTCTTTGTCTCACCCTCAAGGAGTATCTCGAAGTCCCGTTTTTCCGCCTCTATTTCCTGCCTCTTCTCCTCAAAGGCCCGGAGTTTCCTCTCTATCTCTTCAAGCGGGGTCTGAAGGCTCTTCAATTGAAGTTCCGATCTGAGTACCGACCCGGAAAGGACCCTCAGAAGGTTGTTTGATACCGATCTGATCAGGGTCATCCCCTTCTCCTCAAGGAGAAACCGCTGGAGTCTGCTCTCAAAGACAGGGAGATTACTCTTTTCAAGGAGTTCGTTATCGCCCCTCTTCTTTCCCTCAAGGGCTAATTTTGCGGAGACAGGGTAGAGTTCAGGCGAATCATAGCCGACCTCCTCCCTTAGTGTGGACTCTGTAAACTCGAGGGATTCCCGAAGTTCATCGGCGCTGATATAGTCGGCCTTGTTCTGAAGAAAAAAAATCCTCTCCGAGTACCCCTTTACATCCCGGAGAAAATCCACCTCCGCCTTACTGAGGGGCTGATCCACAGAGATTAAAAACACGGTTGCATCGGACCGTGGAAGGTACTCGTAGGCAATATCCGTGTTATGCTGGTATACGGAACCAACCCCCGGGGTGTCGATAAGCCTTACACCGTCCTTCAGATACCCGGATGGGTATCTGATTATAACCTCGGCAAGGTCCTTGACGTTACGGGGATTGCCCTTCTCCGTTACATACTCAGGCAGTTTATCGGGAGGGCATTGAAAACAACCTTCACATGAACCTTTTGCCCGTATTCTATAACCGTAACTATAGAGGTAAGCGGAACTACGGCAGTGGGCAGCAGGTCTGCGCCAAGGAGGGCGTTTATGAATGTGGTCTTGCCCCTCTTGAACTGACCAACCACAACAAGGTTAAACCGGTTCTTGAGGATTTTTTCCCTGAGTTCATCACAGGGACATTCAGAGACACTTTCCATAGAGGAAGACTCATCAATAAGCATCAGTAGCTGATCTTTAAGTTCATTATACGTCATCTGCATATAAGGCCTCCCCGGAATGGTCTTCAAAAGGATTGTCCTCCTATCAGAAGAAGAATTAGAGTGATGATAACATACATTGCATAGGTGTTTACACTGCCGCTGTGCATTTTCGCTATCCGGCCCGATACGGTCCTGAGCATTGAAA
>QIJG01000249.1 GCA_003232715.1 Nitrospirota bacterium | reverse complement strand
GCTCCTTGTCTACGAGCACCGCCTTGTGAAAGAAGATGACCTGAGCAGGCTGAATATGGCCTTCTTCAATATGAACGGATACATAAGCCTCTCGGTCTTTGTCTTTACCCTTCTCGACTTCATTATCTGAAAAAAAGATATTCAGCTCAAAATCCCTGAAATAGCGATAGATTGGTGAAAAGGGACAAAAGGATGCGAAAACTTGCCATAAGGGCAGAATATCTGTGATAATATATCTTAAAGGCAGAAAGAGAATGAAGAGAGTATATATACGAACTTTTGGTTGTCAGATGAATGTACACGACTCCGAGAGGATGCTCGGGGTGCTCAGGCAGGCGGGGTATGCGCGTGTTGATGATCCCCTGAAGGCAGACCTTATAGTATTTAACACCTGCGGCATAAGAGAGAAGGCTGAGCAGAAGTTTTACAGCCTGCTTGGAAGAACAAAAACCATGAAGAGGGACAACCCGGGGTTAAAGGTGGCTGTGGCTGGTTGTATAGCACAGCAGCAGGGGGCGGGGGTTAAAGAAAGGGCCCCTTATGTGGATTACGTCATAGGTCCACAGAATATAGACAGGGTAGGGGATGCCCTTCTTGGCAGAAAGGGTATATTCACAGGGGACAATCCTGAACTTGCCCAAAAAGATCTCCCCGCTGAACGCGATGGCTATGTTAAGGCATGGGTAAATGTAATGTACGGGTGCAATAATTTCTGCTCATACTGTATTGTCCCCTATACACGCGGCAGGGAGAGGTCCAGGCCGGCGGATAATATCCTGAGTGAAATCAAGGGGCTTGCAGCAGAGGGTTTTAAGGAGATAACCCTTCTTGGACAGAATGTTAACTCCTACAGAGGAGAGTTGTCATTTCCTGAATTATTGCGATTTATCAACGACATAGAGGGGATAGAGAGGATAAGGTTCGTTACCTCCCACCCAAAAGACCTTGAAGAGGGGCTCATCATGGCAATGAGAGACCTTGAGAAGGTATGCGAACATATACACCTCCCAATTCAATCAGGCTCTGACAGGGTATTGAAACATATGAACAGAAAGTACACCTTTGACGAATACCTCAGAAAGACAGAGTGGCTCCGTAAGGCCATTCCGGATATAGCAATAACCACAGACATTATTGCGGGTTTTCCCGGTGAGACAGGGGATGACCATAAAGCCACTGTCTCAGCCTTGAAGGAGATAGGGTTTGATGGCATATATGCCTTTAAATACTCCATAAGACCAATGACAAGGGCGGCTGAGATGGACGGACATCTGCCGGATGAGGTCAAGTCTGAAAGACTCTTGGAGATACTCAGCCTTCAGGATCAGATTACAGGGGCAAGGAACAAGGCCCTTCAGGACACCATACAGGAAGTTCTCGTTGAGGGTCCGAGTGAATCCGACCCTGAAAAAATGACTGGCAGGACAAGGACCAATAAGATTGTCAATATCCTGCCCTCACACCATGTTGTTTCCGGCATGCTTTTGAAGGTAAGGATATTGAAGGGGCAAAGACATTCCCTTGAGGGAGTGGCGATTAACGGTTTATGAGTATGAGTGATATATCAAGAGCTCACGTTTTCTCTGTTATGCAATCGTCAATCGCCAGTTGTCAATTATGAGAATCGCTGTACTGACCCTGGGCTGTAAAACAAATCAGGCTGAAAGCAACTATATAAAGAATGCTGCCGTCGGTTCCG
>QIJG01000303.1 GCA_003232715.1 Nitrospirota bacterium | reverse complement strand
TGTTTATTTAAAACCATTCTCCCTTTTTCAATTTCCCCAAATAAACACAATCGGTTCTGCGCGCAAATGGTTATGAAATATAATCCCGCCTGTGAATAATCGTAACCTTTCAATCGAATGGAACGGCGGTGGTGGATGTCAGGGTTGTATTTCATTGCACGATCCTTTCCGGCGTTTCGTTGCTTGCCTGTGCGTCGCACGCAGGCAAGTTCGGGACAATGGAAGGGGCGTAGATGTATTGGCAGTCCTGCTTTTCGAGAGGTTTGATGGCGAATTCTTCTATATCGGATTCACAGATCATTTAGGCACCCGGTTGTATGTTTCCGTAAATAGCACTGAGAGTTTTTTCAAAGCCTTTCTAATCCCCTCTTCATTGAACACATCAGCTTTCTTTTCAAGTTTTTTGCTCCATTTCTTGTCCTTTTCAAGATATGCCATTATGCCCTCAACAGTAACATCCTTTCCCTGCCTCATGAGATCAAGAGCCGTATAGTCAACTGTGGCCAGAAGTTCAAGTTCCTTATTTTTCGTGAATCTAAATTGTGCCAGCCATTCAAGGGCAGCCATGTATCCGTATCTTTCAAGGTACGTCTCCACATCCTGAAACTTTTCTCCCCTTTTGAAGTGCGTGGTTTCAACAGCTTCAATATAATTATTCTTTATAGCTATCTTCTCTGGCCCCTTGTACCTGATGGAAGTACCCGCTTCCATCCTGGCATACTCGCCCAGAACCTCCATACCCATGTACCTTTTGGCCAGATACCCCGCCTTGGTAACTCTCACTCTGTCAGGATTAAACCTCTCGTCCCCCATCTCTGCTACGATTCCTGAGAACAGGACGGCCTCCATGAACTTGTTATTCTACCGGACACGGAGTTATGCGCTCTTCTATGTGCTGGCTTATGGGGTCTACGGCCCCTTCTTCCATCCCCGCTTCTTCCACGATAACCCTAACTTCACCACTCATTAATTTTGGCAAGAGGGCATCTCATGTCATGCTGAAAGGATGGAAGTCTCTTTTGTTCCGGGCACTAAATGAAAAAATGGTAAATGAACAATAACAGATGACAATTTCAACTCACCTCAAAAATAAAATCTATTTCTACAGGAGCATTCATTGGCAGGACAGCGACACCTATGGCTGTTCTTGTGTGAATACCCCTTTCTCCTAATATCTCCCTGAGCAGGTCGGAGGCTGCATTAAGTACTGCCGGCTGTTCATGGAAGTCTGTCTCTGAGGCAATATAACCGTTCAGCCTGATGCACCTGCTGATATTTTCGAGACCGCAGGTCTCCCTGACGATTGAAAGGGCATTAACCACTATCCGGCGTGCTGCCTCTCTGGCAGTATCAATATCGATATCCTTGCCGACGATACCCTCTGCAAGCAGTAGCCCGTCTTTCAGGGGCAGTATTCCGCTGAGAAAGAGCAGATTCCCGGTCTTCAGGGCAGGGGTGTAAGAGCCAAGGGGTGAGGGTGCTTCAGGGAGTTCTATTGCAAGTTCCCGGAGACGTTCTTCTATCAACATGTTTTTTCCTTTCTTTGCAGGTTAACAGGATGGTAAGTTTTACTAAACAGTGACTAACTCGTATCGTCTGCTGCCCAGGCCGAGGCGTTCGGCCTCTGATACCTGTAATTCATAGGGTTTACTATGGAGCCCTTTAAATATATCGCCCCCTTCATCCACTCCTTCAGCCATGGAGGACGGCAGGTGCTTTTCTTTCAGGACAAGGTCAATCGAGGCCTGTTCTATGGCGACTATGTCGTTGCTTAACAATATGCCGATATCCTGTACAACAGGCACATCAGCCGCCGGCATACAGTCACACTCAGGCTGGATCTCCGTGAGGAAGTTTATGTAAATAATCTTGTCGGGCCTGAAGGTTTTAAGCACAACCATGGCGGCCTCTGCCAGGGACTTCATGAACCTTTCGTCATCTCCCGGCAAGTGGATGGCGCCTGTCTGACAGCCCCTTTCACAGCGGCCGCATCTCCAGCAGTGCTCCTTGTCCCACCTGAGTTTTTTATCTTTGAATGCGAGCAATTCAAGGGGACAGAGCTCCACACACTGCATGCAGTAGTTACAGAGCTCTATATTCCACGTGAGCTCTCCCTCTCCGATGGTATGCATGGCTCCCCTGCCGCACTTCCATCCGCACTC
>QIJG01000162.1 GCA_003232715.1 Nitrospirota bacterium | reverse complement strand
TCCCTGGGCAATGGTCTTTCCTTGCGGAGGCGGGCTGCCGCGGCATCCGTCTCAACTGTATGAGGCCTTTTTTGAAGGGGTGGTGCTTTTTATCGTATTATGGTATATGAAAGACAGGATAAAGATTACAGGCGGTTTAACTGCATTGTTTCTCATCCTGTACGGGGTGATAAGGTTTTCACTTGAGTTCTTCAGGGAACCGGATGCGCAGCTTGGCTTTATAGTTGCCTTCTTTACCATGGGACAGATATTGAGTTTTGCCATGGTGCTGGTGGGAATAATGGTTTATTTGTACAGGGTCAGGAGTCACAGGGGTTAAAGGAGCCTGATTTAGGAGAATTGATTTAAGAGAATCGTATGCCTGAATTTCCGCTACACATAAAAAATAACAAGACAGAGGGTCATTGTGCTGAAGGGGTCTGCGGACATACGCAGGGGGAGCGTCCTGAAAAGTTATTACCTTGGCGGTCTCAGTTGTGCCTCCTGTGCTGCAAAGATAGAGCAGAAGCTGAATCAGATGGACGGAGTGAAGGCGGAGTTGCGTTTCGCCTCATCCACCCTTATTCTCGATGTTGACGGCAGAGAGCTTGAAGACAAGGCCCTTGCTCTGGTTAAGAAGATAGAGCCGCATATAAAGATAAGGAAGATAGAGGATGAAGAGGGTGAAGAGGAGGAGGAAAACGCCGGGCCTTCCATCCTCCTTAAGATATTTATTGCCGGCATATTCTTTGTTATCGGCCTTGTCGTTCAGAATTATGTATATCCGGATGCTGAAGGATTACCCCTGAATGATCTGCGTTTCTGGGCGGTTCTCATACCGTATCTGATCGGTTATATCATTGCAGGCCATGATGTTGTTTCAGGTGCCGTAAAAGGCATAATCAACAGGGATTTCTTTGGAGAGAATCTGCTGATGACCATAGCGACCCTTGGTGCCTTTGCCATAAAGGAATTTCCCGAGGCCGTTGGGGTGATGCTGTTTTTCAAGGTGGGAGAGTATTTTGAGGACCGGGCATTAAACCACTCGCGGAGATCGATCAGAAAACTCCTTAAGATAAGGCCGGATTATGCAAACCTGAGGAAGGATGGAACCACCGAAAAGGTCAGGCCCCAGGAGGTACAGGTTGGCGACCTTATTGTGGTTAAGCCCGGAGAGAAGGTCCCGCTTGACGGTGTTGTTGATGAAGGCCGGACGAGCATGGACACCTCGGCACTGACGGGTGAGTCTATGCCAAGGTCCCTGAAAGAGGGAGATGATGTACTTTCAGGCATGATAAACAGAAATGCATTGATAACCATAAGGGTTACCCGGCCTTTTGGTGAGTCGACAGTGAGCAAAATCCTCGATCTTGTTGAAAAGGCGTCTGCTCAAAAGGCCCCGACAGAGAAATTTATCACTAAATTCTCAAAGGTCTATACACCTGCAGTAGTGGCCGGAGCCTTTGCCATGGCAGTGCTTCCCCCAATTCTCTATCAAATCCCGGCCCTTACATCCGTATTTTCCCACGTAGAGACTTATCCTGAATGGATTTACCGGGCCCTTGTCTTTCTTGTAATAGCCTGTCCGTGCGCACTGGTCATCTCCATCCCGCTTGGTTTCTTTGGCGGTATAGGGGCTGCCTCCAGAAAAGGGGTGCTTTTTAAGGGGTCAAACTACCTTGAGGGTTTCAGGGATATCCGTACCATGGTCTTTGACAAGACGGGGACACTCACCGAAGGTGTGTTTAAGGTGACGGAAGTTATGTCCCTGAACGGATTTTCAAAGGAAGAGGTACTGAGGTATGCTGCCGAGGCAGAGAGCCATTCCAATCACCCTATTGCAAAGTCCATCATGGATGCCCGCGGAGAAGGGACTGATGAAAGCAGGATAGAGAACTATGAAGAGATTCCGTCTCATGGTGTGAGGGCTGTTGTGGATGGCAG
>QIJG01000100.1 GCA_003232715.1 Nitrospirota bacterium | reverse complement strand
ATAATACGTTACACCCTGAGAAGACAGAGAGAGATTATCAGGAAGCAAAGGAAAGATGGATAATGTATGGAGAAAGCAAGTTTAATAGGGATAGCGCTTGGTGTCTCAGCGCTTGTGGGAGGCACTCTGCTGGAGGGTGGAAATATAACATTTATTTTACAGCCTGCAGCTGCACTTATTGTTTTTGGCGGTACAATTGGTGCCACACTGCTGAGTTTCACACTTCGGGATGTTCTGCTTGCACTTGGATCACTTAAAGAGGTCTTTTTTAAAAATGAAACCCGCGCTTACAATGTCTGGATAAATCAGATAGTATCACTTGCACATCTGTCAAGAAAAAAGGGACTTGTTACTCTCGAACCCCACCTTATGGATATAAATGACCCTTTTTTCCGAAAAACGCTTTCCCTTGCAATTGACGGAATCAGTCCAAGGCTACTGCGTGAAACCCTGGAGGAAGAGAATATGACCTTTGAGGATGTCAGGCTGAGGCAATCAAGGGTCTTTGAGACCGCAGGTGGTTTTGCTCCTACAATAGGGATTATAGGTGCGGTAATCGGTCTGATTCAAGTGATGCAAAACCTCTCCGAGCCTGCAAAATTGGGACAGGGGATTGCTGTTGCATTTGTTGCAACCGTGTATGGTGTGGGAGTGGCAAATCTCCTGCTTTTACCCATATCAAAAAAACTGAAAAATAGCCTGATGAAGGAGATTAAATTCAGGACCATGATAGTGGAGGCCGTTATCGGTATCCAGTCAGGTATTAATCCGCATTATCTCAAAGAGAAACTACTTGCCTTTGTTGAGAAGTGAAGTGAGCCTGTTATGAGAAGAAAAAGGATTGAGGATAATGACAGCCCTGACAGATGGGTTGTATCATATGCTGATTTTATAACCCTTCTTTTTGCCTTGTTTACTACCCTTTATGCTATAAGTGTTGTAGATACGCAGAAGCTTGGCAAATTCGTAAATTCTCTGAATGCTGCTTTGGGAACAGAAACCTCGATTCAGAGTGGTCCCGTGATTCCGGAGTTAGGCAAGCCTTCGCAGATTTCTGAAAGGATTGAGTCTGAGTTAAGGGGGGTTGTTGGTTCTTTCAGCAGGGACCTTAATGTCCGGAGGGATGAAAGGGGTGTAATTGTCTCCCTTGGTGATAACTCCCTTTTTGCCTCTGGTTCCGTAGAGATAAAGAAGTCGTCATTAAAGGTTCTGGCAGAATTGTCTTTAATTCTCAAAGGAATATCAAACAAGGTGTTAATAGAAGGACATACGGATAATCTGCCGGTCAGAAGTTCCCGTTACAGGTCAAACTGGGAGATCTCAACCCTGCGTGCTGTTTCGGTATTGAGACTCTTTATAGAAAAATTCGGTCTGCCGCCTGAAAGATTCATTGTTGCTCATTGTTGCCGGTTATGGTCAATATAAGCCCCTCAGGGAGAATACCACTCCTGAGGGCAGGGCAAAAAACAGACGTGTTGATATAGTGATTCTGACAGATCATGAAGCAAAGATGTTATAATATAGAACCTTTGATTTTAATGCTCGTTTCGTCTTTTCCCGAAAACGTTCGGGGGATCGTTATTTAGTGTCTGTGTATAAATTACATTTACTTGTCATTCCCGCAAGTGAAGCGAGTCGGGAAGCCTTCTTAAAGAACGATTCCGGACAAGCCGGAATGACAGAAGAACGACAACTATTTAACTTTATACACAGACTCTATTTAAGAAGGATTCCCGACTCATTTAGCTACAACATGTGCAATAATTTGTGACGCTGTCTATAGAAAGGTTCAGGTCTGACAATGATATCCGAAAAATACAGGGGCGGATGATGAAGTTTAACGAAAGACTTTTACTGATAAACTCTCTTATTAAAGAGATAAACCGGAACCTCAGTGTTGACCATGCCATCAAGATCCTGGTTAAAGGGGGGATGAAGCTTCTTTCAGTAGATGCCGGGGTTTTTGCACTTATTGATGATGATAAGCTCAGATGCATGAGTCAGATCAATATTGAACTTGATGGAGAACCCTTCTGCTCTGACCTTGCCCATCAGATTGAAAAGACAACGGTTATAAGAGACCTGTTTGAAAAGTTACGGCGATATAAAGTGAAGAGCCTCATCTGTACTCCGGTGAATATTATGACTGACAGGAAGGGAGTGCTCTTCCTTGCCTCATTTATAAAAAGGGAGTTTGCAGAGCCTGACATAAACTCCCTCGAGATTTTTCTGGATGCAGGGGCATCTTCCATCAAAAACAGTTTTCTTTTTGACCTGATATCAAAGAGTCAGAAACTCTGGCAGGAGACTTTTGACGCAATATCTGATTATGTTTTTGTTGTAGACGATGATTTCAGGATAATAAAGTGTAATATTGCCTTTGCAGAGAGCTGTGGTCTGCATCCGCGAAAGATTATCGGAAAGAGCTGTTTTGATTTGCAGGCCAAGCTTTCTCCCAAATTCTGTATAGAGGCTCTGTACGAAAACAGAGAGGCCTATACTGAGGAGATTACCTGTG
>QIJG01000287.1 GCA_003232715.1 Nitrospirota bacterium | reverse complement strand
TTCGGCCCCTTCCTGTAGATGCCTCTTCCACTTGCTGATCTGATTCGGATGTACCTCGTACCTTTCGCATAGTTCTATTACCGTCTGTTCTTCCTTCAGTGCTACCATCGCTACCTTTGCCTTGTATCTCGCTCCGTGGTTCCTTCTCGGTCTTCTTGCCATCTCTGCTCCTCCTTTTTCCTTCCTGTTTTAGAGCAGCTTTATCACTTTTGTCCCTGTATAGTTTTTCCCGACCACCTCTTTTTTCTTGAGAGAGGCAGGATACCCGGGCTGACCTCTATGAATATGTTCCTTTTTGATACATGCTGTTTTGGCATTGATATAAAACCTGTTTTTCAGGCAGCAGCCTCTCTGATAATTTTCCCCTCTTGAGAGGGGAATTTCAGACCTCCTGACTATAAAGCCCCATGCGTGACTTGTAGATGTGCCTCCGCCCATGTTTCTGATGCCTGATTGATTTAATACCTGGAAATCGCCAACCTAATCGCCAACCTAATCGCCAACTCATGCAAGCAGATATCTCACGCTGCGCCCTTTTCCTTCTGATTTTAAGACACCAAGCTCCATAAGTTTTCGGATTTCTTTCAGTGCCCCCTCATCTGAGAGTTTAAACATTCCTCTAACATCTCTGTTTGTAATCTCCCCATGTGTATTGATTCGCTCCACGATCCTCATCTGCCTCTCAGTCAATGCTACTTGCCCTTTAATCTCTTTCTTTTTTCTATCTCCACTTAATGACAAAACCTTCTCCTTTACTTTTTCAACCTGTAAGGCAACACCATTGGTGAAGTACTCAAGCCATTCGGTTGTATCAAGCTTTTTGGAGTCAACACTTTGGAGCGCGTTATAATAAGCTGGCCTATCACCGTCATAGTAGTCATCAAGGGCAAAAAACCGTTTTGTATCAAATCCTCTCAAATAGAGTATAAGACTTGCCAGCACTCTTGCAGTTCTGCCATTTCCATCAATGAAAGGGTGAATCCTTACAAATTCATAATGGCTTATTCCCGATACAATAACAGCATCTATTTCAGCTATATCATCACGGTTAAGCCATGTTATAAACTCTTTCATTAAAGCTGGAACCTTTCTGGTATCAGGTGGCCGGAATGTAATCCTGCCCGTAAATCTATTCCCTATTACTACCTGTCTATTCCTGTAAACACCGCTGTCGCCCGGATTATCAAGTACTCCTTTTGTCAGACGATGATGTATGTTAAGTATTAGCTTTTCGGTAATTTCGCCCTTATCTGTTAACTTTGGGAGTAATTCCAAAACTTTCAAATAGTTAAGCACTTCATTCTTTGCCTTTCTCGTTGCCATAATCTCTCTGCCTTTTGCAAGCTCGGAAACTTCTTCAAGGGAAAGAGGGTTACCTTCAATGGCAGTGGAGGCATGTGCATTAAGTATCAAAGCCTCTCTCCGCAAAACCACTTCCCATTTAGGGATAAGATACGCATTGTCAATTAAAGCCTTTGCAGAAGCTGTTTTTGTGAGATTGTTCAGAATTTTAAAAGTAATAGTGAAATTAGGTTTAAACATTTCAACGTTTCCTCCAGGCTATCAATTCCCTTGCGATACTTGAGGTTGTAGTTGATGATAAAATCCCATTATCAATTTTCCCCTCTTGAGAGAGGGGATTAAGGGGTGTGTTTCTTTAACCCGGGCTTCAATCTTTCATAACCCCTTCTATATTATTCATAACATCCTCGTCCCTGAACCGTATAATCCTCACACCTAACTCTCTCAGTCTCTGCTCCTTCCTTTCGTCTCTGTCCGCGACTTCTTCAAAGATATGCGTATAGCCGTCCACCTCTATCGCCAGCATCAGTTCCCTGCAGAAGAAATCCACTATGAAACTATCTATCGGCTTTTGCCTGTGAAA
>QIJG01000044.1 GCA_003232715.1 Nitrospirota bacterium | reverse complement strand
GCACGCACCGCCTGATCCAAAGCAAGGATTTCGATTCTTTCAACCGCTTACAATCCGGTAACCTGATTGCCTTTTCCCCTGAGCGAAAGCCTGAAACTTATTCCGTCCATAAGTGGGACATTTTTTTTCAGGCTCGCGGCATGGTTCATTTCAGCTACTGCATTGAAGAGAAACTGGAGAACACCCTTGCAGCAGGGTCTTTCTACATTCTTCGCACGAAAAATGAAGACCTGCTCCCGCAATATCTGGCGTGGTGGCTGAACCAGTCGGAAGCTCAAGCCTACTTTCAGGCAGAGGCACGAGGGGCCGGGATATCCTTTATTTCCAAGGAGACTCTTTCACGCCTCAAAGTCCGGATCCCGCCACTTTCCGTGCAGAACAAGGTTGTAAAGATCATAACGCTTGCCGGGTACGAGCGATTCCTTTTGGACCAGCTCGCATCAGCCCGGTCGCGTCTTGTCAGGGCAGTTTGTATAAAAGCAATCCAGGGACAGGAGAGATAAACAATGAGTCATCACGTTTCCCAAAAAGAGATCAATGATATTGTATGGCGGGCATGCGATACATTCAGGGGTGCAGTCGATCCATCGGAATACAAAAATTACATCCTTACCATGCTCTTCATTAAGTATATGAGTGACCTCTGGAAGGACAAAAAGGAAGAATACGAGAAAAAATATAAAGGTGATATGTCCAGAGTGGAAAGAGCTCTGGCCCGGGAACGCTTTGTAGTGCCCCCGGAATCGGACTTTGATTCTCTCTACAGCAAGCGCGACGAGCCCAATATCGGAGAGATCATCAATATCGCCCTTGAAAAAATCGAGGATGCCAACAAGTCAAAACTCGAAAATGTGTTTCGCAATATTGACTTCAACAGTGAACCGGCTTTGGGACAGACCAGGGAGCGCAACCGCCGCCTGAAGAATCTTCTTGAGGATTTTGCCGACGAGCGCCTTGATCTGCGCCCTTCACGCATCCGACTGACCGGCGGGCAGGTAGGCAATCGGGATGTAATAGGAGATGTATATGAATACCTGATCTCCCGTGTTTCGCAGCAGGAGCAGGCAAGAAGGCCGGTGAGTTCTACACCCCACCTGAAGTTTCTACATTGCTTGCCAGGTTGCTCGCTCCAAAAGACGGAGGCCGTATCTGTGATCCTGCCTGTGGATCAGGGTCGCTCCTCATTAAGGTGGGACAGGAAGTCGGCAGCAAGGACTTTGCCCTCTTCGGGCAGGAGTCCAACGGCTCCACCTGGTCCCTGTGCCGGATGAACATGTTCCTGCATGGCATGGACTCCGCCCGCATTGAGTGGTGCGATACCATCAACAACCCCAGGCTGATCGAGAACGACGAACTGACGCGGTTCAATATCGTGGTTGCCAATCCTCCGTTTTCCCTGGATAAGTGGGGTCATGAAGACGCAAGTCACGACCGCTTCAACCGCTTCTGGCGAGGGATTCCCCCCAAGAGCCGGGGTGATTACGCCTTTATCAGCCATATGGTCGAAATAGCGCTCGAGGGTGAGGGCAAAGTGGGAGTCATTATTCCCCATGGAGTCCTGTTCCGTAGCGGGGCAGAAGGCGTCATCCGCAAGCATTTCGTCGAGGAAAATATCCTTGAGGCTGTCATCGGGCTGCCGGCTCAACTCTTCTACGGCACGGGCATCCCTGCGGCGATTCTCATTTTCAACAAGGGCCGGAAATCCTGGAAAGCAGCAAGGAGCAAGCGCGACAGCCATGGACAGCCATGTCCTCTTTATTGATGCGAGCCGGGAATTCGAAGACGGCAAGAAACAGAACCGCCTCCGCGATCAGGATATCGAAAAGATCGTCTCGACATTCCGTGAGTTCAAAGAGGTCGACTACGCTGGAAGAGATCCGGGAAGCCGAATTCAATCTGAATATCCCCCGCTATGTAGACACCTTTGAAGAGGAAGAGGACATCGATATTCCAGCCGTGCAAGAAGAGATTCAGGCGATAGAGGCGGAGCTGGCGAGGACGCAGAAGGAGTTGAACAAGTATCTGGAGGACCTGGGTTTTTGAACCACGAAACACATAAACCACATGTAAAGGCTACAAAAATTGTTAGTCTATTTCATGTGGTCCGGGGTTGTGGAAAAGGAAAGAAAAAATGAAGTTTGAGGAATTCAAAGCGGGTGTTTACCGACAGCAATATCAATACAAAGATTTTCTACCTGCGAAAATCAATCATGCATGGTCGTGGAATGATCCTCGTATCAATGTGCTCCTGGAAAAGGCTACCAAATCACTGGGGGAGCTGAATGCATTCACCCTGATTGTACCCGATGTGGATTTGTTTATTCATATGCACATCGTTAAAGAGGCAAACACCTCCAGCCGTATTGAGGGAACAAAGACCGAAATGGATGAAGTGCTGCTTGATGAAAAGGAAATCAGGCCGGAGCGGAGGGATGACTGGCATGAAGTACAAAACTATGTCAGAGCAACGAATACTGCAATTGAGGAGCTGAAAACCTTGCCGCTTTCTCTGCGTCTCTTGCGTCAAACCCACGCAATTCTCATGGAAGGGGTGCGGGGTAAACGAAAGACCCCGGGGGAATTTCGTCGCAGCCAGAACTGGATCGGCGGTGCCTCTCTTGCGGATGCGGTTTTCATTCCGCCGCATCACAATGACCTGCCGGAGTTACTTGGTGACCTTGAACTATTCTGGCACAATGAGAACATTCAGGTGCCGCATTTGATTCGTATAGCCCTGAGTCACTATCAGTTTGAAACCATTCATCCTTTTTTAGATGGTAACGGCAGAATAGGCCGGCTGTTAATTACCTTGTATCTGGTCAGTCATGGATTACTGGCCAAACCGTCTCTCTATCTGTCCGCACATTTTGAAAAACACCGTACGGACTATTATGACGCATTGTCCAGAGTTCGCGAAGCCAATGATCTCGGCCATTGGTGCCGTTTTTTTCTGCAGGCGGTCATTGAAACAGCAGAAAACGGCAAAGAAACTTTTCAATACATCCTTTCTCTGAGGCAAGACATGGACCGAAAGGTGGTAACACTTGGCCGCCGTGCAGAAAATGCCCGGAAACTGATTATGCATCTTTATAGTAATCCGGCGGTATCAGTCAACATGGTGATGAAGTTGCAAAACATTAATAAGAACCCGGCACGCGATCTCATTGCCGCACTGGTGGACATTGGTGTTCTGGAGGAAATAACCGGTTACAGGAGAAATCGCATTTTTGTGTTCAAACAGTACTTGGATATTTTCATGGAGAAAAATGACTTATAAAGATTTATAGTTCAATTTTATGGCACAAACGTGAATCAAGGATTGTCGTGGGTCTATTTTGGAACGGATTTGGTGATAGTTGAG
>QIJG01000244.1 GCA_003232715.1 Nitrospirota bacterium | reverse complement strand
CCTCAGACTGACCCTAATGGAGATACTCTTCAACAGGGGCCTGCTGCAGGTCTTTATCCCATCAAGGGATATACTTTACAGTGGAACCATTTCACTTAACAGGCTCCTGCCCGACCATGACACGCTTGAGAAATCAGTAAAGATCATGAAAGAGTCAGACAACGCCTGGCTTCTTTATATCCTTGATCAGGACGGAACAAAACGGAGAGTGAAAGCAGTATACCGTTTCAACAAAACCGACCTCTCATGGAACGGACTTGAACTCTATGCAGACGGGAAGAGGCAGGTCAGGATGGAGATTTTCAAAACCGAAAACAGACTGCCGACAGAGATGGACATCTACATAAATAACACCTCTTTTCATCTTCAACTAAAAGACATAAACCTGAACAGGGACCTGGGAGAGGATTACTTCATGCCCCTGAATGCCTCTGAAAGGTATCCCCTGTCACTGTTTCTCCGGAATCTTGAACTTGATTGAGAGGCTGCAGAAAAGAAAAAAATACTGCATTGCGCCAGCGATGTCCGGTTAGGTATTTGCAAGTAAAGAAGAGAGAAAGAGGGTTATTTTTCATTTGACTTTTTAAGACAAGAAACCCGGCAAAAATTTATAACTCTTTGATAAACGAGGAGTTATAAAAAATGCCATACACCAATCAATAGATTCTATAATGAATGATGCATTCGTTTTTCTCAGCAGGGTGACAAAACAAGGGTTTACACAGCAAGCTCTTAAACTGTTGGTTTTGATGAACATGTCTCTCTAAATAGAGTCTGTGTATAAAGTCGAACCGTTGCTGTTTTCTTCCGGAATCGTTATTTAAGAAGGATTCCCGACTCGCTTCACTTGCGGGAATGACAAATTACTGTAGTTTATACACAGACTCTAATTAGTTGCCGGGTTAATAAGAGAGACAGACACATTTTTCTTAAGACCTTCATGGTTTTTACCCTCACAAATGATTCATTCAAGTTCTCGCTTAAATGCAAAAAACATACGGGCTATATCAATCCATCTTCTTTGTGTTTCGTCGCTATGGTTTCAGCCAAATTCTCAAGAGCTTTAAAATCAGACTCAGAAGGTAAACCTTTGACAAGAACAGGTTCTATAACTTCTGCTTTAAGATTAGAGAGCATCCCTGTCAGGATTTCTACAGTCTTGCCGCCCCACCCGTAGGAACCGATAATGGATAGGAACCTGGCTTTAGGACGTAATGCGTTAGTCAGAAAAGCAGCATTAGCGGCGTTGGGATGGGGACCTGCAAGCACCGTTGGGGTACCAATAACTATTGTCCCTGCGTCAACGAGAGCCATTGCCAGTTTCCCTATGTCTGTCACGGTCAAATTGAACTGCTCGACGGCAATTCCTTTCTCTACCAAGGATGAAACAAGAAAATCGACCATCTGCTTTGTACTGTTATGCATTGAAATATAAGGTAAAACCACCAGGTTCTTCGAGGGCCCCTCTATCCAGTCTTTATGGGCATCGAGGATAAAGGCCGGGCGAGGATAAACAGGCCCGTGACTGGGGGCTATGATAGCCATTTCTAACGCTGCAAGTTTTTCCAGGTTTTTTTTGATAATAGTCCGGAAGGGCATCATGATCTCGGCATAGTAACGTTTAGCCGCCTCGTAAACACGAGCCTCATCTGAAACAAATAGATTGGTTGTTGCAATATGGGAACCAAAGAAATCACAGCTGAACAAAATTTTATCTTCTTCCAGGTAAGCCACCATCGTCTCAGGCCAGTGTACCCACGGAGTGTAGATGAATTTCAGCGTCTTGTCCCCGAGCGAGATTGTTTCGCCGTCACTAACAGTAATAAAGGATTCCTCGGGTATATGCAGAAACTCCATAAGTAACCCTTTTGCCATGGGACTGGAAATCAACTTTGCATCTGGGTACAGGGAGAGTATAAGAGGAATGCTGCCGGAATGGTCCTGTTCCGCGTGCAGCGAAACTACATAATCAAGTTTAGAGACATTTTCAAGCTGTGTCAGCAGTTCATCAACCATGGATGGATCAACCGTGTCAATTAAAACAGTCTTCTCACTGCCTTTAATAAGATAGGCATTGTAACTTGTCCCGTCCGGAAGAGAGATGAGAGAGTCGAAGAGACGCCTGTCCCAATCAACAGAACCCATCCAGTAAATGTTATCTTTAATTTTCCTTGGTTTCATAACTGCCTCCATAGTGTTTTTCTAAATTCGAACATTAGATAGTGTCTGTGTATAAACTACAGTAATTTGTCATTCCCGCAAGTGAAGCGAGTCGGGAATCCTTCTTAAATAACGATTCCGGACAAGCCG
>QIJG01000295.1 GCA_003232715.1 Nitrospirota bacterium | reverse complement strand
TCTCCCCAAGGTACCATGGAATCCCCTTTTTCCTTAATTTCCAGGATGTAGTAGGGATGAGTCCTTTCTTTTCAGCGCTCAGGTTGACCCCTGGGGCAATACCGAGTCCGAGTGCATTTGCATACTTCGCAATCCTGTCTATCCCAAGGAGCCTGCCGACCTCGTAAAAATAGACATCGCAGGATTCAACGATGGCCTTTCTGAGTGCTGTTCTGCCATGTCCCTGCCCTTTCCAGCAGCTGAATTTCCATCTACCTACATGAATCGCACCTTTACAATCCACTGAAAAGTTCCGGGTTATAACCCCTTCCTCTAAACCTGCAATGGCAGTAACGATCTTGAATATGGAGCCCGGAGGGTATTGGCTCTGAAATACCCTGTTCAGAAAAGGATGTCCGGGACGTTTCCGAATCCTGTTCCATTGCTTTTGAGACATCCCCCGAACGAAGAGATTGGGGTCAAAAGATGGAAGGCTTACGAGTGCAAGTACTTCACCATCTGCAGGGTCCAGTGCCAGGAGTGCGCCGGCCCTTCCCTTAAATGCCTTCTCTGCCGCCTCCTGTGTCCGGAGATCGACACTTAACGTCAGATCTTCCCCCTTCCGGGGTGGCACTATCTTCAGTGTACGTAACTGTCTTCCGAGGGCGTCGACCTCGATAAACCTCTTCCCGGGAATGCCTCTCAACCTCTTGTCATAGAGTGCTTCCACGCCCCATTGTCCAACAAAGGTACCCTTTGGGGTGCCGGCAAAGAGCCCCTTGCGCAACTGGGCCTCCGTAGGCAGACTCAGATAGCCGATCAGGTGTGCAGCAGTGCTGCCATAGGGGTATTCCCTCGTTATCTCCGTCTCTACTACAAGTCCGGGGAAATCAGACCGTCTTGCTTCTATCCTGGCGACCTGCGCAAAGTTCAAACCCTCTTTCAGCCTTATTGGCTCAAGGACATGTTTTTTGTGTTTCGCTATCTTTTCAGACAGCTCTTCAACGGGTATGTCAAGGAGTTTTGACAAGCCTCTCAGGTCGAGTCCCTCTTTCGAGAGGTTGGGGATCAGTGAAGCGATGAAATAAGGGGCGTTTTTCACAAGAGGTATTCCGTGTCTGTCAAAAATTATACCCCTTGGGGCAGGAATCTTGAAGACCCTGACCCTGTTCTTTTCAGACTGTTTCCTGTAATAATTGCCTTTCAGAATCTGCAACTGCCACAGTCTTAATAAAAAAACTACAAAAACGGTCATGGATATGTAAACCAGAACCGTTATGGTCTTCTTTTTATCTATCATCTTCCGGTCTTATCAGCCACCCGAAGGGTGCGTTTATCAATGCCTTGACAAAAGTCAGGGCTATAAAGTCCTGTAGAGGTGCCGGCCTTTGTGAAAAGATGGAAAGTGATGTATATACCACTGTTTCGTCAAGGGCAAAGACCGCAAGCATTCCCAGCAGGGGAGTCCATATAAAAAAGCCATCCGAGAGATATGCAGGGAGGATACCTGCCAGTCCTTTTCCCAGCATACCCGGACCGATTAACTGTCCTGAAAGGGTATCTTCGAGGAACCCTACAGATATCCCGACTGCTACGCCCTGTAGCTCACCCTTTTTGAGGCCGAAATAATAGACAAGCAGCAGGGTCAGATTCAGTTTTATTAACTCTATGGATATTACAGATTGTATGAGAAAGACTCCTGCTACGATTATTGGTTTTTTTGCAGTTTTGTTCATAATTGAAATCCTATTTTTTAAAGACCATGACCTCTTCAATCATGGATGCCTTTATTATCGGTTTAACCTTAACGTCAAGGAAGAGCTCACTTCCTTTGGCCACCCCTGTGATATAACCCACAGGAATACCTTTTGGGAAAACCCCGTCAAGACCTGAGGTTATTAGTAATGCTCCGGGTTTTATATATTCATCCCTTGGGATATATTTTAAGATACATGATCCATTCCCACTGCCTGACAGTATCCCTTCAATCCTTGTGTCCTGAAGCCGTACAGATACGGAAAAACTTACGTCTGTGACAAGCAGTACCTTTGAAAACTCCTGCATAACCTCTGAGGTTTTTCCAACGAGTCCTTCGGGTGTCCTTACGGCCATATCCTTTTTAATGCCGCTTGATGTCCCCTTATCAATTATAATCAGCTCCGGCCACTGTCTTATCCCTGATGAGATGACCCTTGCAGCTGCAATAAAATGCGGGGTTGTCTCTTTTATGCCGAGTATGGTGCTTAGTCGCCGGTTTTCGAATTTGAGCTCTGTGTATTCCTGTCCTTTCATCTTAAGCTGACCTATTTTGCTTTTAAGCATCCGGTTTTCGTTTTCCAGTCTGAAATAGTAGAGAAAAGGTGATTTGATGATCTTCATGACAGCAGCGAACCCCCTTTCCAACCGGTATAGAGGGGTCTGCAGGACAGTTAAGGGTTTAAATGGTCCCCTGGTACTCTGAAAGGTCATAAGGGAGGCAGAGACGACGACAACCAGAAAAAGCAAGACAACCCGTCT
>QIJG01000136.1 GCA_003232715.1 Nitrospirota bacterium | reverse complement strand
GTATATCATTGAGTTTCAGTGGAGAGCCTTTGAGTTCAAATACCGCAAGACCCTTTTCCGGTAATTCCTTTCCGTTTACAACCCAGGTCCCTTCCCACTCCATGTACAGCATGACCTGGTTGTTGTCAATATCAACCCGATTCGGGGTGAATTCAATCTCCGCTGAGTCAAAATTCTTTATGCTGCCGATAAGTACAAGATAACCATTCCGTGTGCAGAGGGCTTTTAATGCACCTTTATCCTTTTGCAGATAGGCCTCCTTGATACTCCCTACAAGAGAGATCGCCTCTTCTGCAATTGCGGCATCGCCGGTCAGGGCCTTCTTTACCTCTTTCTTTCCACCGCAGGAGGGCAGAAAGAGTAATGCAGAAAGCAGGAAAATCAGGTATAAATATCTCAAGCTTCCTCTTTCAGGGACAAGATGAAATCCCTGTTGTCCCTGTACCACTTTACAGTCAATGCCTTCCTCAATCTTGACCACCGGGCTCCACCGGAGCATTTCCCTTGCTTTTTCAATTCCGGCCCAGGTAGCCGTTACATCAGCCGAATGACGCTCTAACCACTTTATCCTGGCCTTTTTCCCAAGGGCCTCTTCTATAAGGTTTATGACATACATAAGTTGCACCGAGTTGTCGTTTCCAAAGTTTATTATCTCATAACCCTCAAGGTCAATACACCTGACAGTCCCTTCCGCTATGTCGTCAATATATGTAAAGTCCCTCGTCTGCTTTCCGTCGCCAAAAACAGGAATCGGCTTGTTGGTGTCGATATTTCTCATGAATTTGAATACGCTCATGTCCGGCCTTCCGGCAGGCCCGTAAACAGTAAAATACCGCGGTATCGTTACATTGATTCCAAACAGGTAGTGATAGGTGTAACTGAGCACCTCCGCCCCCTTCTTGGTTGCTCCATAGGGCGAGAGCGGAGTATCGCTCGTCTGGGTCTCTACAAAAGGCATCTCGTTAAAGCCGTACAGGCTTGAAGTCGAGGCCTGAATGACTTTTTTTATGCCAAACTCCCTGCAACATTCAAGGAGATTGAGGGTGCCCTTCATGTTGGTGTCGAGATAGACCCAGGGGTCTTCCACAGATGCCCTAACCCCTGCCCTTGCCGCCATGTTTATGACTGCATCAAAGGAGTGTTTGGCGAAGAGATCTTTCAGAAAGACCAGGTCAGTGATGTCTGCATTGAAGACAGAGAAGTTTTTGTACTGCGAGAGGGTTCCGAGTCGCCACTCCTTCAGCCGCGGATCATAATAATCATTCATATTGTCAATGCCGGTCACTTCATGGCCCTGTTCAAGCAGCAAGTGGGCTATTCTGTTACCTATAAGTCCGGCAGCACCTGTAAGCAGCACTTTTTTCATCTATAATCCTCCCTGTTTTTTACATTCCCCACAGCTCATACACACCCCCTGCCCCCTCTTTTTAGAGGGGAGTTCACACTCCTTAGTTTTTCCAAGGACTGTTTTAACCAGCTTGCTCTCTGTTCCTTACCTTATTCCGCTCCTTCCGGTACCCCCAGGCTGTCAAAAGTTTTCCCCTCTATCAAGAGGGGATTAAGGGGTGTGTTCCTTATGTAATCCAGACTTCTCTGTGCCTCTCCCGAAAGCCTTCGGGATGGTTTAGCCGGATATTCCTTTTAAATATAATACACCCATGTAAATACAAAATTCCATAAAGCGGGGGCTTTCCGAGGGGCGTTAAGGTTATCTGCTGCAGGGTTGTTTCAGAATATGGCATGGGGGTGTTGAAACAGGTCGAGGTGAGCCGTGAGGGATTCGAACCCCCGACCCGCTGATTAAGAGTCAGCTGCTCTACCAACTGAGCTAACGGCCCACAAAGTGTAATCCTGGATTATCGTTATTGACTACAGGTCTGATATCTAAAAAATCTTCAATCGTTTTGGCGCGCCTGAGAGGATTCGAACCCCCGACCTGAGGTTCCGGAGACCTCCGCTCTATCCAGCTGAGCTACAGGCGCAACTTGTCAATAATAAGAAAAATGCCCGCTGTAAGTCAAGTTTGGCAAGCGAGATAGGGGAAGAAGGCGAGCAGGCTAACAAGCGACAAAGTTTTGGGCAAGTTGCAGATTTTCGTTTTTTTTCAGACAGGATAAACAGGATAACGGATTAATATCAGGACTTTTATCTCTTAGCACCACCCCGGTATTTGCTTTTTATAATATTAAATGGTTACTATTTATCATATCTATAATTAACAGTAAGGAGGAAAATTATGGTAAAAATAACATTACAGGCGGCTGATAAAGCCAAGGAGTTTCTGTCCAAGGAAGGAAAAGATGGCTGGGGACTGAGGCTTTCTCTATACGACGGAGGTGGTTGTTCCCCATCGTATGGGCTTGACATAGTAGAAAATCCACAGGAGGAAGATGCAGTAGTGGAGGATAACGGCCTGAAGGTCTTTATTGACAAGGAAGCCTCTGCAGCCGTGACGGGTATGGAAATTGACTATGTTGATGACGGCTCAGTTCAGGGTTTTGTCCTCAAGGGTGGCGAGCAGTCGTCATGCGGGCCAAGCTGCAGCAGTTGCGGATAACCCCGGATTAACGGACTCTTCAGATGTTTCCTGCGCACAGACCGCGAAGACTCAGAAATAGTGAATCAATAAGGAGGATGGTCCGCGAGACCATCCTCTCACCTGACGATTTCATTTATCCCCTTTTTGTTACCTTTGGCAAAGGTGTAAAGAAACCCATCTCATCCATGCCGGGCTGTTATCAGGAGTCGGTCGATGAAGTGGTAAAGACTGCAAAAAATGCCTATTCCCTTGGTATTCCCGGAGTAATCCTCTTTGGCATCCCGGAGCATAAGGACGAGACCGGCTCTTCAGCCTTTGATCCTGACGGTGTTGTCCAGGCGGCAATAAAGGCTATCAAGGATGCCGTGCCCGAGCTCCTGGTCATCACTGATGTATGCATGTGTGAGTACACAAGCCATGGTCACTGCGGGATTATAAAGGATGGCGAGGTTCTTAATGACCCCACCCTTGAACTCCTTCAGAAAGAATCACTCTCCCATGCCCGTGCCGGTGCTGATATGGTGGCGCCATCTGATATGATGGACGGCAGGGTACTGGCCATAAGGCAGGCGCTTGACAGCGAGGGGTTCAGCAATATCCCGATAATGAGTTATGCCGCCAAGTATTCCTCGGCCTTTTACGGCCCATTCAGGGATGCTGCAGAGTCAGTGCCGCAGTTCGGGGACAGGAGGTCCTATCAGATGGACCCGTCAAACAGACGCGAGGCATTAAAGG
>QIJG01000106.1 GCA_003232715.1 Nitrospirota bacterium | reverse complement strand
GCCTCAAAACTCCTCTTGTCAATAAACTCATTAATCAATGTACTCCACTCAAGTATCCTTATGTTCACCTTGATACCGATCTGTTTAAGCCGCCACTGGATAATGGTCGCAGTCCGCTCCCTGAGGCTGTTGCCCATATTGGTCAGGATTGTAAATTCAAAAGGAATACCGTCTTTATCAAGGATACCGTCACCATCCGTGTCCTCCCAGCCGGCCTCCCTGAGTATCGCTTTTGCCTTCTCAGGGTTATATTCATACCTCCTGACATTCGGATTATAGGGCCAGGTCCCGGGGACATAAGGGCCTGTTGCCACAGAACCCAGACCGAAAAGCACAACATCGATAATCTCTTCCTTATCTATGGCATAGGCTATCGCCCTCCTCACGTTGATGTCCCTGAAAAAGGGGGATTTGAGATTAAATCCAAGGTATGTATAGGCAAAGACGGGATAACGGAATTTCTGAAAGTTTTTTTTGTAAAAAGGGGTGTTCGTCTGTTTACTGTATTGTATGGGTGTAAGGTTCATCAGGTCGATCCCGCCGGCCCTGAGTTCCATAAACATCGTTGCCTGGTCAGGGATTATCCTGTATATGTAATAATCGAGGTAGGGTCTTCCCTCAAAATACTCCTTATTTGCCGCAAGCACGAGTTTCTGTCCCGGATCCCAGCGCTGCAGTTTAAAGGGTCCCAGGCCAATAGGGTTTCTCCCAAAAGCTATCTTTGTTATATCTTTTCCTTTAAGGAGATGGCGTGGCAGCACTGGAAGGTTTCCCCACATACTGAGCGCAGGGGCAAAAGGCTCACCGTAAGTGACTCTGAATGTATACCTGTCAAGCACCTCAGCCTTCCTGACCTGAAGGAAGTCTCCCTTGTAGGCCGTAGGCGTCTTTTCGTTAATGATGGTCTTGTAACCGAACATCACGTCATCGGCAGTAAACTCCACTCCGTCGGCCCATTTTACCCCCTTCCTGAGGTAAAAGGTGATGGTGAGGCCGTCATCGGAGACCTTCCAGGACTTTGCAAGGTCACCTATGATTTTAAGGTCTGTGTCATACTTTACCAGCCCGTTAAATATAAGGCCGGCAACCTCATGCCCGATAGAGCCCACAACAAGGGCGTCTCCATAAGCCGGCACTTCCGCAGCAGATGCCACTGTCAGCCACAGGAGAGCGGCAGCAATACATGTTAATACATTTATAAATAATCTCGTTCTATGCATATTCAATATTACCCGTATCCAGTGATAAGGTAGTGTTAGGAGCAATATGATAGACCCTTCACTCATTCTCGTCCCGGCATCCAGCCGGGACTTCGAGGGAATTTCGCAATTCACCATCCAGGTGAATTTACTGCGAAATTAAAACCGTTCAGGGTCTATCATATCACTCCTCTTCATTGTCATATGCTTTTTCAGCACTGACTCCTGATATTATTAATCGTCTCAAAATAGTGTGGACAAATTATTTAAAAAATCCCTCCCAACCTCCCTTTGCCAAAGGGAGGGATCATCCCCCTCTTTGGCAAAGAGGGGCGAGGGGAGATTTTTAGATTGATATCAATTCAAATATGAGCTTTATATTATATAACTAAAAACTCCAGCACAGCCACCATCAGCACCGCACCCGCTGCGGGCAGGGTCTTCTTATATATACCCCACATATCAGCCTTAAAATACTCCTTTGTAAGAATGAGACATACATGTACAGGTGAAAGGAGGACACCGATAAACCCGGATGCAAAGGCAAGTGTGAAGGCATGGGGATCACTGCCTGTCAGGCTCAGAATCAAGGGGAATGTGCTGCCTACAAAACCGACTGTTATCCCTGTCAGCATACCTGTAAGAAACGGCAGGAGAAAGAGTATGGGCATCATGGGGATATGGTTCTCGGAAAAGAACCTGCTGATATTGCTCACGGCACCGGAGACCTCAAGCGCTTCCTTAAAAAACATCACCCCGATAATAAGTAGCACAACATCCCTTGAAAACCCATACCTGAATGCCTCAACCGCTTTTCCTGGTGAATACCTGAAATAAATCATTAACATCAAGACCAGGATTACAAGGGCTACATGGAGCTCCATATGCCATATTATTACGAACCCGAGGAGGATTACAATCGGCAGAAAGCTCCAGAGTCCTTTACGGGAAACATTTTTCAGCACTTTATAACTCCCCGTGATTCCCTTGAGGCCCCAGAGGCCGACCAGGAACATCGTTATTGCATAGGAGAGGTTACGTATTATAAATGTCCTCACCTCGATAGAGGTCAGAACAGAGGCAAGTATAATGCCCGGGTACAACGGTAGTATAAACTCCCATGGGTGTCTGAACCAGTAATTGGCAAATGCCTTTTCTTCGGGTGTAATGGAGAGGTCCCTCGTTGCCTCATCCACCATGGGCGCAGAAAAATATGCCCCGCCAACAGATGGGAGCATCCCTATTAAAAGCGGCATGGATATGACCACTGCCTTTTTGTTACGGAAAAGCCCCTTCATTGACTCCATCATCTTTGTAAGGATGGCCTTGTCCCTGAGGATAAACTCAAAAATCCTGATAAACGTGAGGGCAATAAGGAGCTTTATTGTAATGCCTGCAGTCAGTGCA
>QIJG01000153.1 GCA_003232715.1 Nitrospirota bacterium | reverse complement strand
TGAGCGACAACAACGAACTGTTCGATTTTAATTTTTTCTGGAAGAGGTCTCTAACTGCAGCGGTTGCATCGGAGATCATCTCCAAACATATTGGGGGAAAGACCGATGACATATTTGTAACGGCCCTTCTTATGGATATCGGCATAATAGTGATGTATCTGGTGGACCCACTTAAATACCAGCAAGTTCTCGATCAAAAGCGATTTACCGGCATGGATGTCGTTGGAGCCGAGAAAAAAGTACTGGGCTACGATCACCAGAAAACAGGATCCGAGGTATTGAAAAAATGGGGCCTTCCCGAAAGTATCTTTCTGCCGATTGCCTGTCATCACAACACCGTGCCCTGTCCCGGGGAATTAAAGGATACTGTAAAAATACTCAGGATCTCGGATATGGCCTCATCCTTTTATCACTCCAGCAGGGGTATTGATAAACTGGATAAACTCCGTTCCTTTCTGAAGGATGAATTCGGGCTTGAAGAAGGCTTTGCAAACTCATATATAGACTCCGTAGCGGAAAAAACCGTTGAGATACTCTCTTCCTACAACCTCGATCCGGGCAACTTCAAACCTTACTCTGAACTCCTGATGGATGCCAATGAGGAACTCGGCAGGGTTAACCTCTCATACGAACAGCTTATTATCAAGCTCAAGCAGGAAAAAAAGAGGGCTGAAAAATTTGCAAGTGAACTCCAGACAGCAAACGAAAAACTGAGGGAATTGGCATTCAGGGACGGCCTGACCGGGCTTTATAACCACCTCTACTTCCAGGAACTCATGGAACGGGAGATGGAAAGGGCAAGCCGGTATGGACACCCGCTGTCACTTATAATGATAGACATAGACCACTTCAAGAAGATTAACGATACATACGGACATCCACAGGGGGACATCGTCCTGAAAAAGATTGCAGCAGTAATATCATTGACACTGCGTTCATCCGATATAGCCGCAAGATACGGCGGTGAGGAGTTTTCCATCGTACTTCCGGAGGGGCTGCGGTTTTAGCCGAAAGGATCAGGCTTGCTGTGGAAAAACTCAAGATTCCACTCAACTGCAAACAGATAACCCAAACCGTCAGTCTCGGGGTAACCACCTATGACCCCGAAAAAAGGAAAGTCAAAAAGGGGATAATTATAGACGCAGCAGATAAAGCCCTGTACTCATCAAAGAAAAACGGAAGAAACAGGGTAAGCATCTTTGGACTGCAACCCTGATAAAATCATTATTATTGTCACCTCCGTATTTCTTGTGAAACTTTCTGCTGAGAAATGCAATTTTCAGTAATGTTCGTTCCTTGTTATCTATTACAAAAGGTAAAACCCTTGCATGGATAGATATTTTCAGTTGTTTTCACAATCAACACTGATTATGTCATTAAAAAGCAGCCTGTCGCCATGGTTCTCAATGGTTATTCCAGCATAAGTTTTGCATGGTGTTATATATCCCCAAAGTTCATGTATTGGACATAGGTAGTTTAGAGGATAACATGTCCCATGTCAAGGGCTTATTCTTCCCTTCTCCTGGTCAATTTTAGGTTGTCATTTTGAACTTAATAGTGATATCTTAATTGCGCAAGTATTACCTGATCATGCTCGATCTTATAAACTACCCGGTGTTCATTTGTTATCCGGCGTGACCAATATCCTGATAAGCTATGCCTTAGCGGTTCCGGCTTTCCAATGCCCTCATATTTATTCTTTTGAATGTCTTTGATTAATTCATTTATTCTTTTCAGGATTCTCTTGTCAGTGCGTTGCCAGTACAGATAATCTTCCCATGCATTTTTAGAAAAAACAAGTTTCATTCAACTAAGTTCCGTTCTTTTCCCTTGCCTTTTTCAAGTTCTTCTATTGATTCCAGAAGTCGCTTTGTATTTTTGGGACTGTGTAGTAGATATGCTGTCTCATTTAATGCTTCATAGTCTTCCAATGACATCAGAACAACAGCATCATTTTTTTTTCGAGTAATAATGACAGGATCATGGTCATCGCAGACTTCCTTCATTGTCTTCGCCAGGTTTTCCCGTACAGCCGTATAAGTAAGTGCTTTCATTTCATTAACCTCCTAAACATGTACATGTACTTATTATTGTACATGTGATAAGGTGGTGTCAAGTTTTTTCTTAGTTATAACTCCTTGCTCAGCGGCAATTTAAAGTGGTGCATTTTTACGGGCAACTTCCGTGATGTTATTGACTACGTTGACTTATTGCCTTTTCTTGTTAATATCTTACATACTGCAGAGGTAGAAACTCCTGTTTGACGAGCAACCTCCGCCAATGGAATCCCATAAGTCTCGATCAACCTGCAAACTATCTGAGACCTTGCCCCTGACACCCTGATCCTCCGGCTGCCTGACTCCAATTCCTGAATGCTTACGCCCTCTTTTCTGCATATCTCCCCTATAACTTCCTTCATTTTCTCTCTTCGTTCATCTGCGCTTCTTTAACTTATCCTCCGTCTCCTGCAGAATCTTCATTACAAAATCCCCGCTCCCTAATATCCGCTCATCAGTCAGTCTCCCCTCTCCTTGTCTTCTCAAAGACTTTACTTCCGACCACCCGCCAAGTGAACGGATTAATCCGCCTCCAACCAATTCCGGTCTATTCCCCTCCGCTACTCCCCCTTTAAGGAACACCCGGTAGGCCTTCCTCGCCTCTCTTGCCAAACCGGTTTAATACATAATCACGGTCCTGCCACTCATTCTTCACTCTACCCATCAACACACTGTGTCCACTATAACGGTATCGGTCAAGTTCAGACAGGGTTTTGACCAGGTTTGCACGGAGGGGATTAAGGTGTATGTAACGAACCAATTCAGCAAAGTAACTGTTCTCATCACACACTACTGATTTGTACCTGTTCTGAAACAGGTGGCCATGACGGCGGTGGCGCTGGTTATA
>QIJG01000316.1 GCA_003232715.1 Nitrospirota bacterium | reverse complement strand
CAGTGGCAGAGGGTCTTTCCCGCACTTGATGCCACCCTGAGAAAGATGGTTTCAAGGGGTACAAAGCTGGTAGTGATTAATTCAGGGCAGATAAAGCTTTCGGATATAGCGATAAAGACCCTCCAGGGCGATGAGGCCGTTGTGCTTGGAGGTTTGGCAAAGGCATTGACCGGGCTGGGATTAAAAGCACCTGAGGGGCTTGATATACCTGAAGCGGACTTGAGTGAGGATATGACAATGGTAGCAGAGCTGTACTCAGTGGCAAAGTCACCTGTAGTCCTCTCTTCACCCATGCTGTATGAGGCCTCTGCCAATATATCCCTCCTGAAGGGTGATGCCCTGGCAGTGCCGATTGAGGCCAATGCCAGGGGGACGCTTCTTATGGGGCTTAAAGGCAATGGTGCAACATATACCGGGATGACTTCCGAAGGGGCTAAAAAGATTCTCTATGCTCTTGGAGAAGTGCCTTTTAAGAGGCCTTCGGGAGTGGATTTTCTGATTGTTCAGCATTCACATCTCAGCGGGCTTGCAAAAGAGGCAGACCTTGTCCTTCCGGCAGCCACATCTTTTGAAACGGATGGTTCAGTTGTGGATTATATGGGACGGCTTAAGACACTTGACAGGGCGATTGAACCTTTTGGAGAGGCTAAGGCCCACAGGGAGATTCTTAAAGGCATTGCAAAGAAGATGAACATCGACCTGAAGGCGGCAAAGACTGCCGACGTAAAAAAGGAGAAAAAGGCAGTCGGTACAGGGGCAAGGCCCGTGCCCTTCAGCAAGAGAGAAGACCTTGCATTTAACCCCGAAGAACTTGTTGAGGCAGTGAATACGACAATGATAAACAGCTCAAGGCTGCTGTGGCTGAAAGAGGTTGAACAGGCAGTTGCAGAGGTTTAGGTGCATTTTTAAAACATAGCGCTGTTCCAAAAGGGGTCTATAGAATCTATAGACCCCTTTTTTGTGACTGATTCGGGATATACTGAAAACAGGACTTAATTGCACGGGAGTGGATGAAACAAAAAAGTGTCATAAAGTATTCGGTTCTGTTTGTCCTGTTTTTAACGGGTATTGCCATTGGACTGTTATTCTGGAACAGGATTGAGCTGCCCTTTCATAACCTGTGGGGTGTCAAGGGAAAACTTACCGAGATACGGTATAATCCCACTAACGATGTAATCCGGTTTGCACTCCTTCTGTTGTCCCCTGTGCTGCTGCTTTTTATAGCGTATTTTTCAGGCAGACGCAAGCTCAATGATATCATCTTTGCAGAGGATACCTCTCCTGCCGGTGGTTCTCCGCACAACTCCCGACCTCAGGTAAAGGTATTCCTGTCGGTCCTTCTCGTTGTATTTTCGATAGTTGTGGCCCTTAACCTCCCGACTTTCCATGCCTCGGGAAAATTTGATTCATTTCATGAGGGTGAAACCCTGGGGCCTGCCGTATCGTATATGGCGGGGGAAACACCCTATAAGGATTTTATATTCCTCCACGGTCTTTATGAGAATCCCCTCCGTTCAGTGATAGCCTTTCGCCTCTTCGGCAGATCTATCG
>QIJG01000012.1 GCA_003232715.1 Nitrospirota bacterium | reverse complement strand
TCAGGACGTCACAGGAACTGGCCAGCGAAGGGAAATGTCCTGCATGCTGTTCCCCTGTAAGCACCGGTGCGGTTGAGTGCGGTGATTGCGGGTTGACGCTGCTCATTGTGGAAGAATAAAAACGGTTCTATGTTCAGGGTAACAGTGAACTGGGCTTACGGACTCGTTCAACGCATATGAGGCAAATGAAATCCTCCGCTATTGCATTTCTACAATTTCCACCACATTATTATGATAACCACAATTTATGTGGAGGAAAATCGATTGTCTCACACGAGGTTTTCATGGTTTTCCGGGTCTGTTTGCTCAGCCTCATCGATCCGATCACGGCTTTGAGCCGGACGGCATCAAGTTTATCTGCAATAATGGCACACTGCTCAAGGTCCTTCTCTCTCTTTCCTCTTCCGGGTCTTCTCTGTGCAGTTATCAATTTGTGGACAAAGAATGCCTCAGGTAACGGTGCTCTTATCTTATATTTTCCAAAGTCAATTATGAATGAAAAACCAAGAAGGACATCCACAAAGGGAAGAGGACAGGCTGTTAAGTTCCATTTCTTTATTGATACAGCCTCTTCGGCTCTGCCGCCTCTTCGGTGGGTAATAAATTCTATTGTAAAAATTTCCCGGGTAAATTTCTGGATACCTGTCTCTGACATGACAGGAAGATAACCCCGAGCAATAAGAATCTGCTCAATATCTGCTTGCCGGATCCGACTTGTACGTACAAGTTTGACAGCAAAATCGATATCCAGTGTGCGCAGGATATATTTTATGCCCAATAACTCCTGATAAAGAGGCATGACCCAACTACCAATCAGCATTGAATCCTCAAAGAAGCCAACTGAATAAAGCATCTGCAGCAACTCCTGAACTTCTGCAGGAAAGATATCGTTGTTTTTAGCTTTTATTTCCATTAACCCGCCTTCTTTCCGGAACCAAGTATCTTGTTTAAATAGACGATTCTTTTCTTGTAATACCCTATCTCCTTTTCATACTTTTTCCTCAGTTCAAGCTGCTTCACTATTCCCTCCAACTCATTTGAGGGGATATGCTTGCTTATGACCTTTTTGCCTTCGCGATATTTCAGGCAATAATAGTTATATACCTTATCCTTGTACCGCTTTTTGCGCTTATTCAGAGCCCCCCGGGGAAGTACTGACACAGACTTCTCAAGGTCGCGCAGCATCTCCTGACATCGTTTTAGCTCATCAAGGAGCATCCCGCTTATTACTTTATCTTTTTCCGCCACTTTCATGCTATCATTATGACGGTTGTGGTGGAAAATTGCAAGATAATGTGGGGTCAATGGGGCCAAATCCTTACCAAAACAACAGGGGGTAGGTTTCAACATAAGGTCTTAGGTAGGGGTTCACTGACAGAACAGTGATTCTTTCCGAGGGAGAAGATTTAAAATGAGATATCTCTCTGCAGAACAGGTGCTCTTCATACATAAAAAATAAAAAATACAGGAAAAATACGTAATAGTTTAGTTCCTTTTTTAACGGAGGGATTTGAAGAATCAGGAAGAATGGTAGGGGAATCAGAAGTGAGGAGAATCTGAAGGAAATCTCTGGGATGATGGCCCTGACGACGGGCAGTGAGAACAAGACCGGGCAGGATACTAAGTAAGCGTAAGGGTCAGGTCTACACACTTGACAAAACGATAAGCTGAATGAGTGAAATGTGTAGACCTGACCCCTCCTTTGCTCAATAATGATGACCTGGCCATGAATGAGGGCGAAGTTGACGAACTGTATAAAAAGATTCTCAAGGCTCCGGTTTCCCTGCATACGATCAGCGCTATCCACCGAGCTACGAACGGTTGGGCCATGGGAATCATCCTGATAGGTCATCACCTGGCAACA
>QIJG01000327.1 GCA_003232715.1 Nitrospirota bacterium | reverse complement strand
GTATTTTGAGGTCTGATGAAGAACATGCTCCCTATGGGGAGGACAAAGAACCTAAAAAAGAACTGGCAGGGTTAATCCTGGAATCCCTTGAAAAGCTTGCAGTAATAGACTGGATACATAAAGAGGATGTTCAGCGCCAAATGCGGAGACAGATCAAGAGGCATCTGAGGGTGGCAGGCTATAAGCTGGATGAAATAGAATCTCTGACAACCGGGTTGATGGAACTGGCAAGGGTGAGACTTGGAAGATGAATAAAATAATTTTCGGCCGGAAAACGATTAGATTTTCAGTAATCCGCAGTGCCCGACGCAAGAAGACAATTGCCCTCTCCATAGAACCTGACGGAAAAGTCCTGGTCAGGGCACCGGTGAACACATCCTGTTCGAGACTTACTCACGTAGTTAAATCTAAAGCAGAATGGATCATTACAAAACTGGGGTCTCTAAATGATGTTTCGCAACAACTTAAAAAAGAATTTGTAAGTGGCGAATCATTTTATTACCTCGGGCGTCACATGAGACTCAAGATACTGAAAGACAGGGATGTAAAGAAAACTGTTGTGCGGATGTGCCGGGGCCGTCTTGAGGTCATAATGAATCCGGCAGGTAAAAACGGGAAGGTTCATGAAGAGATCAGGGATGTAATAACTGAATGGTATAAGATGCAGGCAGCAAGACGCATTCCCGAACGTGTTGAAATTTACGCTGGCAAAATGGGCCTGAAAGTACCTGGTGTATTTATTAGAGACCAGAAGAAAATATGGGGTAGCTGCAGCACAAAAGGGGTTTTAAGGTTTAACTGGAGAATTATAATGGCACCCATGAGCCTTGTTGACTATGTGGTAGTCCATGAGCTTTGCCATCTCAAATACAGGAATCACTCGAAATCGTTCTGGAGATACGTTGGCATGATAATGCCTGACTATGAGAAACGCAGGGAAAAGCTAAGAAAAAAGGGAGAATTATATCAATTTTAGAACTACTGCCGCGCAGGATTAAAAGTGGTCCGCTGCCTTTCTTTCCATCCCCTTAAATCCATAACATTCGAAGATGCTGTAGTCTCTCAATACCCTTTTACCTTCTTTTACAGTATATAACTCCTTGTCACATCTTTCAAAGGTGCGGCCTATCCTTTTTGGCAGGGGGTTGTCGCCAGTCATTACAAATATTGCGTCATAACCCTTGAGGTCATAGAACCCGGGCCATAGATCGTACTGGTTCATCCTCCTGCCGAGGTTTATATTGTATGTTACAGGGTTTCCCCGCACATAGAAGGCGAGCTCCGAGGTGACCTGGTATTTGTCGGAAAATATGAAATATGGGGCTTTCATCCCGTCAGCGATCTTGCCGACCTCTTTCCCCAGTTCCTTCCAGCCCCTGAGCCTTGCCGTTGGATCCATCTTGAGGGGAAGGTTGATGGCCGAAGGATAATGGGCTACTGCTGTAATGGCGATGGATATCAAGCGGATTTCCTGAATCCCTGCCAGTATTTTACTGTATAGATGCTCAGGGAGATAAACCCTGCAATGTATGCCGGGAGTGCCCAGTTTGCCTGTACCTTGCCCTGAAGGCTTTTTAGAGAGAAGAAAAGGAGGATCGGGATGGAAAACCAGAAAAGAAGGCTTCCGTCTGCATTCTTTTTTCTAAGAACAAAGAGGCTGATAAGTATAAAAACCAGGAGTACAGGGGAAATCACGCCTAACTGGGAGCCGATGAATTCAAGGAAATGTCCTGTGGTTATCTTAAAGCCGTCAGCGAGGTGGGCCTGTCCGGCTGTATGCAGGAAGGTGACCCAGTTGTGTTTTGCATTCCAGAGCAGTACGGGGACAAAGCATAAAAGACTTATTTATGAGAAATGACAGCCAGGGCCCTGGATGCAGGAGGAGTCCCCTCCTCTTCCTGTCCGTGATGAGATAGAGGAAGGCCGAAAGGTAGAAAAAGGACATTGTATACTTTACCAACAGGCCTATGCCTGTTGTCAGCCCTGCCAGTGCCCAGTACAGGAGCCTTGCCTTTCCTGTTTCAGGCCAGTCCCCCTGTGCAAGATAGAAGAGGTAGAGGGAGAGGGTCCAGAAGAATATAAAAGGTGAATCAATGGTCATTACTATCCCGTATGTTGAAAACAGGGGGACTATCTGTATCAGCAGTGCTGAAAGGAGCCCTGCAAGCTCCGGCG
>QIJG01000166.1 GCA_003232715.1 Nitrospirota bacterium | reverse complement strand
GCTTATTTCCGGTAACTCAGGTTTAGTCTTGGAAAACCATCATTACACTATAAGAATAACCAATATCAGCCCTTGAAGTCCATCCCAATCCTGCATTTAGTAAGGTTCAGAACTCTCCGCCAACAAGCTCTGCCTCTATATAACCCACGGCAACTTTTGTCTTGATAAGCACAGGGATGTGCCTTTTGTCATCCGTGAGATATATATAAATATCACCTTTTCTGTCGAATATCCCCTCTGATTTCATGTTGGGTTTAACCACTATTGTCCTGAATTTTCCGACAGGGGTCTCCACTTCTTCTTTTCTCAGTATATCCACCCTCACATCCCAGACCTTATTGCTGTCAAAGATCGTTATGTGGACGGGCCGGTTAACCTCAAGGTGTCTCTTTCTCAGGAGAAAAAACCCCGAGAGTGGGTCAAATGTATTCTCCGGAACATGATATGTCTCTTTTTTATTCTCAAGATGGTTTATATACAGGACCGTTCCGTTTGCAGGGTCAAATATCACCTCTTTGTCTCTCCTGTGCCGACCCTCCCTGATCTTCAGCCTGTATCTGTCGGCAACCCAGTGATTCCCTCCTTTTGCAGGATAGTTCTTCTTCAGAACCACACTCTCCACACGATCATCCACCTTGTAGAAGACGGAAAGCCATTTTGCAGATTCAGCCCTTGAAACTATCTTCAGGGAATCTCCTTCCTCTATAAACTCAAGTTGTGCCTTCCCCGCCTTTATGCCCATCCAGGTAAGGTCATAGCGCAAACTCTCGGAGGCAGAAACGGTGAAAGGCGTGAAAAGCAAAATACCGAAGATAAACAGCAGGACAGTTAATATCCCCGGGAATCCTGCTCTCCCCGTATAGTGAACTACTTTTTCCATTGCTCTATCTCCTCATGAAGCCTTATAAACCGTTCAATTGCAGGTTTTCCAATCCCGGGGATATTCCTGAATCCCTCAAACGCCGTTTCAAAGCTGGTCTCCCTGATGCCCTTGATGAGATTATCAGCATATGTCACAATCTTCTCCTCAGGTGTCTGCGGAACGTAATCCTTACCGGGAATACCGAGGACACGGGCCTCATCTGCAGTAATCCCTGCCCCTATATGCCTTTCAATAATCCTTACAATGCGTTCATCCATCCCCAGCTCCCTGGCCATTTCAGCACCAATCACGGCATGCTCAATCCCGTGGGTCCTTGCCCTGCCGATATCATGCAGGAGTGCGCCCATCCTGACCAGTTCCCTGTCCACAGGGATACTTGATTCATCGGCAATCCTGAGAGCAACCCTTTTTACGGCAAGAATATGCTCTATGACTCTGTCTGAACATCCAACGTTTTTTAAGAGTTCAATCTCTTTTTTGTCCTCCATGGCCTCACCTCATCTCTGGTTAAAACCCGTGTTGAGTCGTTTATGAATCAATTCGATCCTGAAAAGGGACTTGCTTTTATCTGCCTTTATATATTAAATTATTTGACACCAATAATTACAGGAATCACAGGAGGCACAATGGCAAACAAGAATCTCTCTGCCCTGAAGCGCGTACGACAGGCAGAAAAAAGAAGGCTCAGAAACCAGGACTATAAGACCA
>QIJG01000156.1 GCA_003232715.1 Nitrospirota bacterium | reverse complement strand
AGGGATTGATGAGCGGTAAGGTTTATCCTGTTTTCGATAAATTGTTTCTTGCAGTCTCCGTCGTTATAGCAGCGAATACCTTCTGGGTTGCATTTAAATTCATACAGGAACTTCACCTTAATGACAGGAGACTGAGGGTTTCAGTCAGGAGTTTTATGGAAAAATATCTTGTAGAGTTTTCAATGTTGATACTCTCGCTACTCCTCTTGCCGTTCAGACTGGCCTCATGTTGCTTACAGCCTTCCTGTAACTTATATCCTCTCTATTTATATTGTCATAAAACACTACAGTCATAAATTTCTTCATGGAAATGCCTTTACAAAAATATACACGTGGTTACTTGCCGCAGTGGTCACGCTGATCTTCTCCTTTGGTATCTATCATATATACAGTGGAGGCCTGATCAGGGAGAACTTCCCGCTCGGTGTGAAAGATTCTGAAATCATTCCTGATAATTACAAGGCTACCATTTTGTTTTTGAAGAACAATTTAGCCCCTGATGAATCATTCTTTACCATGACGGCCGAGGCAAGCTGGTATTATTTTATTGACAGGCCGTCTCCAAGCCGGTTTCCGGTAATAATATTTGCCATACCGTATTTCTATCAAAATGAAGTGGTTAAAGACCTTGAGAAAAATAATGTGAAGTTTGTTCTTTACAGGAACAGTCACTGGGCAAGCAGGTTTGACGGGTTTCCCAATGAGGAGAGATTACCGCTGATTGCAAAATACATCCGGAACAACTTTATCTTCTACAGGAAGATAGATGACAACGAGATATGGATCAGGAAGACGGAAGATCCACTCAAACCGGATACTCGCTGAAGAGGTTTACCACGACTGTTTCTCCCTCGTATATACCGTTTTTATTAAGTGGAATTACTACAGTGCCGTCTGCATCCACAAGGGTTCTGATGAGTCCTGACTTGCCGAGAATCGGTCTGGCCCAGAGGCCGTTATCTTTTAACTCAATGGCTACCCTGATATGGTCCTCTCTGCCGGTGGAAGAGGAGAGGTTTCTGCCAAAAAATGCCTTGACAGTCCTGCCTGAAGGCAGACGGTTTTTCCTCCTCTTCTCACCTGAAATCCTTTTCAGGAGAGGTTCTATAAATGTTTCAAAGCAGACGCTGACGGCTGCAGGGTGTCCCGGTAGTCCAAAGAGGGGGGTTCCGTTGACCATACCCCCAATCAGGGGTTTTCCGGGTTTTATACTTACACCATGAAAGAGAATGCCCGGAGTCCCGAGTTCGTCAATAACTTTTGAGGTGTAATCCCGTGTGCCCACTGAGCTGCCACCGGAGATCAGTACCATATGTGATTCCTGCATGCTCTCTCTGACCGTTGCCCGGAGCAGGTCAATATTATCGCTGATTATTCCCTTTTTAAGTGGGGTACCGCCGCCACGTATGATCAGTCCGGCAAGGTTATAGGAGTTGATATCCCTTACCTCTCCGGCAGTGCGGGGTTTGCCGGGCGGGACGACCTCGTCCCCGGTAGATACGATGGCGACAACGGGTCTTCTGAAGACCTCTATGTCGAGTATTCCAAGCCCTGCGAGTGCCCCGATATCCTGTGGTCTGAGCCTCTGTCCGGCCCTCAGGATGACCTCTCCCTCTTTAACGTCCTCATCAGCAAGGATGACATTCTCATTAGGTGCAACAGCCTTCATAACTTCCAGTATGTCTTCGCCAACCCTGTTTGTGTGTTCATACATTACAACGGCATCGGCTCCGTCAGGGAGCATTCCCCCCGTAGGTATAACGGCAGCTTCGCCCCGGGTAAGGGAAAAGTCGGGCTTTGTCCCCA
>QIJG01000098.1 GCA_003232715.1 Nitrospirota bacterium | reverse complement strand
TCCTGCAAGGACTGTAAGAGAACTGCGTGAGCTTGGTCATAACGTTACAGATATTCGTGGCACAGAGAAGGAAGGAGCTAACGATGATGATGTATGGAAAATGGCTCAAAAAGAACAGAGACTATTAATTACAACTGATAAGGGTTTTGCCCAGAATCGACACGAAAAGCATAGTGGAATACTGATCGTTAAACTTAAGCAGCCAAACAGATTGAAAATACATAAAAAAGTTTTGCGGGCAATCAGTCGTTTTAAAGAGGAAGAGTGGCCAGGGATGACGGTAATAATGCAGGATTATGTCCATAGCATCTGGAAAACAAAAGATAAGTAAAATTGAGATTGACTAATAACTGTAGTTTATACACAGACTCTTAATAATCCGGTCGAATGATACCTCGTTTTTCCGGCATTACTCAACCCATATTTTAAAAGTTGACATTAGCATGAAAAAGTTGTACAATTTGTACAAGGAGTACAATTTTCACAGGGAGGTGATTTAATGAGCAAGGCTGACAGCCATAAGTCTTTTGGAGAATTTTTCAAGAGTCTTCGGAAAAAAAAGCGAATAACTCTCAGAGTGTTCTGCTTGCAGGCATCAGCCGACCCTGCCAATATCAGCCGCCTTGAACGTGGTACAATGCCGCCGCCCCAGGACCCTGATATACTTGAACGTTATGCAAAAGCGCTCGAAATAGAAGTTGGCAGCGATGACTGGTATGCTTTTTTTGACCTGGCTGCAGCAAACCGTGGAATAATCCCCAAAGACCTTATGTCCGACAGAGATGTGGTAGAGATGCTTCCGGCATTTTTCAGAACACTGCGGGGACAAAAACCGACTGAAGAAGAGATGCGCAATTTAGCGGCTAAAATTAAGAGAAGTTGACATTAAATGCCTGACCAGAATGAATTTAAGGCTCCATACATAAAAATAGAAGATATAAGGGCTGCTGCTGATGACTTTCGCAAAAAACACTGGCATTCGGACAATCTCCCTGTAGATATTTTTGAGATTCTTGAATTTGAGTTAAACATAGAAGTACGCACTATTTCTAACCTGAGAGAGGCAGGCGATGTAGATGCTCTTTTGCTCGGCAATCTTAAGACAATTGTAGTTGATCAAAGTGATTTCTTAAATGAACGTGCTCAGACCCGCCTCAGATTCTCTATTGCTCACGAAATCGGCCACCTTGTACTGCACGCTGATATATTTGCGAAGATTAACTATTCCTCAGTTGAAGAGTGGATAAAATTTTTTCAAAAGATACCTGATGATCAATATACATGGATAGAACAGCATGCATATGAATTTGCCGGACGCCTGCTTGTCCCAAGAGAAAAACTGATAGAAAGATTAAATGATGCTGTGTCAATAGCAGAAAGAAGAGGCTTTGATGCATGGGACTCATCCGGAGAATCTGCACGGGAATATATTGCTCATGGAATAGCCCGTCATTTTGCAGTATCAGGACAGGTTATTGAAAAACGTTTAGTTAAAGAGATCCTCTTGCGGAAAGTGTATACATGACACCCCATCATAGCCACATATCTGCTATAATCATTACAGTTAAAAGACATTGCTTCTACAAAAAACATGGACGGAAAATCATTAGATATTAAACAGGACAAGCTGAAGAAGCTGAAGGAGCTTTTCCCGGGAGTGTTTACTGAAGATTCTCCATTTTGTCTATCCCAACAGGTTTTCGAGGTGGCGGCAAAAAAAGAAGGGAAAAAGAGCAAAGGTTACTGCAGCGTGAGTCTTTTGTGTGCCCGCTGTTAATAACCACAGAGGTTTCGGGAAATGGGCTTTTCTTGAAATCTTTGATCCGTGGAATACAAGGAATACAATAAGAAGTTATCCGGGAACCCTTAAAGGGGACATGAGATGAAGTTAGATGAAATTAATTACTGGTCAGAAGTAAAACTTGATATCATTAAGGACTATGCAAAGGAGTATTCAAAGATTCTGAGTGTGC
>QIJG01000239.1 GCA_003232715.1 Nitrospirota bacterium | reverse complement strand
GTTGTTTCATAATCACCTGCGTTCAGCTTTATATATACAGGACAATTACCGCTGTGTTTATATAACAAATCCTTGATCTCCGTCAGTGCACCGTCCTCCATGATATTTTTATCAAGCCTCATTTCAAGTTTAAACTCCTGGTTCAGAAATGCATCCTCGGGGGTGGTTATCTCCCTGGTGAGTATTTTTATCCCCTTTTCGCTCTTGTCAATCGTTCCCCTGACCAGGATAAGGTTGTTTTTTACTATCAGATCGGAATAGTTCCTGTATATTTCCGGGAAGGCGATGCATTCAACCGTACCCTCATCATCCTCAAGCACATACACTGCCATGGGTTCTGATTTTCCCTTGGTAAGGGTTTTCTTAAGAGTATTTATTATACCTGAAACCGCTATCTCAGTGGTATCGCCGAGTTCTTCAAGCCTTGATGTCTTTAAAACGCCCATGAGTTTAAGAAGCTTTTTATATTTATTTATAGGGTGTCCTGTTATATAGAAGCCAAGGGCTTCCTTTTCGGCGTTCAGTATCTCATCATCACTCCACGGCTGTACTTCTTCTGCGTCGTCACTGCCGAAGAAACTCTGCTGACCGAAGAGGGACAGGTTGTTTTTGCCGTCCATCAACCTGTTTGTCCTGCCCATGGCCATAGCCCGTACCATATTGATTCCCGGGTTTTTGGAGTCCCCGTTCCGAGGCTCGGAATCCACAACAGGTATAAGGCTGTCCAGGGCGCCTGCCTTCACAAGACTCTCCATTACCTTGCGGTTAACCTTTCTCGTGGCAATCCGTTTTATTAAATCTTCGATTGACTCAAAGTGTCCGTCCTCTCTTGCCATCAGTATCTGCTCTACGGCGGCCTCACCTACACCCTTAACGGCATCGAGACCAAACCTTATCGAGTTTTCCACCACGGTGAACCGGCTTTCGCTCAGGTTTATGTCAGGCGGGAGAATCTCAACTCCCATGGTCCTGCACTCGTTAATGAGCCGTACTATCTTGTCGGTCGAGTCCTCTTGCGAGAGGTTGGCGGCCATGAACTCAACAGGAAAATGGGCCTTGAGATAGGCGGTCTGATAGGAGAGGTAGGCATAGGCGGCAGAATGAGACTTGTTAAACCCATATTCTGCAAAGAAGGCCATAAGGTCAAAAACCTTCCGTGCCTTTGCCTCTGTAATACCGTTTGCCATGGCCCCTTTGACAAACTCCTCAAGGAGTTTGTCCATCTTTTCCCTGTCCTTTTTCCCCATGGCCTTTCTCAGCACATCCGCCTGGCCCATGGTGAAGCCTGCCAGTTTGTTGGCGATCCGCATAACCTGTTCCTGGTAGAGTATCACTCCATAAGTCTCGTCAAGGACTTCCTGCAGTTGTGGGAGTTCATACTCCGTCTTTGTCAGTCCCTTTTTTCTGCTGATGAAGTCATCTATCATTCCACTGCCTATGGGGCCCGGACGATAGAGGGCTACAAGTGCAATCAGGTCTTCAAACCTGTTGGGCTGCATCTTTACCAGTATCTCCTTCCCGAGCTTTCAAGCTGGAACACCCCGGTGGTATGTCCGTCCGAGAGGAGCTTGTAAGTCTTCAGGTCATCAAAGGGGATTGATTTGATATCAAGCGCCTTATCCGTGCCCTGCAGATATCTCAGTGTTTCCTCTATCACTGTAAGGGTTTTCAGTCCAAGGAAGTCGAACTTCAATAACCCTATAGCCTCAATGGATTTCATGTCGAACTGTGTAGTGACGGTCTCATCTGAAGGGGATTTATATAAAGGAGTGTAGTCGGTCAGCGGGGTAGGGGATATGACCACACCGGCGGCATGGGTAGAGGCATGCCTTGAAAGACCCTCCAGCCTCTTGGCAATGTCTATCAGCTCCTTTATCTCGGGCTTGGTCTTGTATACATCCCTGAGCTTTGGCTCTGCTGCCATTGCACTGTCAATGGTAACGCCAGGGCCGCCGGAGATGAGCTTTGCAATCCTGTCTACCTCTGCATAGGGGATATCGAGGGCCCTGCCGACATCCCTTATAGCCGCCCTTGCAGCCATGGATCCAAAGGTTATTATCTGGGCAACGTGTTCGGAGCCGTATTTTTCAGCTACATAGTTTATGACCTCGGGTCTGCGATCCTTGCAGAAATCCACAT
>QIJG01000342.1 GCA_003232715.1 Nitrospirota bacterium | reverse complement strand
CAATATCCATGTTATAGTTTTTCAGATAGGTAATCTTTATATCGTTCCGAAGTTGCCCGATGTAGGAAAATATCCTCTCTATCGTCTTCTTGCCTGGTTCATCCTGTGGGTGAGCCTTACCGGCATAAACGATCTGTACCTTCCCGCCGGCTATCTTTTTCAGTCTTTCAACATCCCGGAAAAGCAGGTCGCCCCTTTTGTAAGCAGTCGCCCTTCTTGCAAAACCGATAGTCAGGGTATCATAATCCATACCCGTCCCTGTTGTCTCATTAACATAATCTATCAAACTCTTTTTAGCATCCATATGGGCCTGCCAGATCTCTTTATGTGGGATCTTTTCAACACGGACAAGCAGCTCCGGCTCATTGGCCCAGCCGGGGAAATAGCCGTCAAACAGTCTCTTAAAGTTATCCGATGTCCAGGTAAAGGAATGAACACCGTTCGTGATGGCGTGTATCTCATATCCGGGGAACATAACCCGGGAGACATCCCTGTGCTTTTTTGCTACACCGTTTACATAATCACTGAGATTAAGGGCAAGGATGGTCATGTTGAGGTTTTCTTCCTCTCCGCCAAGCTCCCTGAGTATGTCAAGTGGGATAAAGTCACCAAGACTCCTTGCCACCAGGTCAAAAGAAAACCTGTCGTGTCCGGCCTCTATCGGGGTATGTGTAGTAAAGACACACAATTCCCTTATCCTCTCCGTATCCCAGACCAGTTTTTCATCCCACACCTCCTCAATGCTCCTCCTGTACCGTTTGAGGAGTTCGAGGGTAAGAAAGGCAGCGTGTCCTTCATTCATGTGGTATTTCTTTATTTCAAAACCAAGGTCACTAAGCATCCTGACCCCGCCTATGCCAAGGACTATCTCCTGTTTTATCCTGTATAAACGGTCGCCTCCATAGAGATAATCCGTTATTGTCCTGTCCTCAGGGCTGTTCTCCTCCATATCGGTATCAAGGAAAAGGACAGGCACCCTGCCGCCAACTATACTCTTTACTAAATAGAGCCAGGCCCTGACAAAAACCTTTCTGCCTTCAATCTCAACCGTCACCTTTTCCGGCAGCAGCTCCATCAGGTCGGATGGTTCCCACTCCGAGGGGTACTCAACCTGTCTGCCCTCCGGTGTAAGATCCTGTTCAAAAAAACCTTTCCTGCTCAACAGGGTTACTGCAATCAGGGGCAGTTTCAGGTCTGCAGAAGACTTGATGGTGTCGCCTGCAAGCACACCCAGGCCACCACTGTAAGTAGGGATCTCCTTGCGAAGACCTATCTCCATTGAGAAGTAGGCTATTTTGGGCTCATCTAAAAAATCTGCAAGTATTGACATGACGTCGTATTATAGCCCAGGAAGCACATATATATCCAACACTGATTGATCTCACTCTCCTCTTCTTGACATTTTCTTACATTTTTGTTTTAAATAAGGAAATAACGCTACGGCACTACGGCAATTTTGTGCCGACCTCATACAAAACCAGTGCTCAAATCATAACTTGATTACATAACGGAATGCTACACAATTTATGAACAACCTCACTTTCACTACATTCCCATTAACAGATGAAGACTCTTTATGGATAAAGAAAAAGAACTGATAGTCAGAAAAAACAGGGAACTGAGCGCTATCCTCGAAGTGAGCCGCGTCCTTACTGCATCTTTTGACCTTGAAGAAAACCTCCGCGCTGCAATGAAAATACTCGGAAGCCTTCTTGAAATGCAGAGGGGGTGTGTCTTTCTGCTTGACCCGCTTTCAGATGAACTGCGCATAGTAGCCGCCCATGGACTGACAAAAGAGGAGATCAAGCGCGGTAAATACCGGATAGGGGAAGGGATTGTCGGCAGGGTCATCAAGACAGGCGCCCCCATGTTTATACCTAATATCGGAGAAGAACCAAAGTTTCTGAACAGGACAGGTTCAAGACCGGAAAAATACGGGGTCTCTTTTCTCTGTATTCCTATTGAACTGAAGGGCGAGATACTTGGCGTAATCAGTGCAGACAGAATCTATGCTGAAGAACATGGCAGTGTGGATGATGACCTGAGGGTATTGAAGATACCCAGTTTGTAAAGCTCTGGGAAAACTACAGAAAGGCCGAACAGGAGCGGGAGTCTCTCAGGTCCCAGTTGAAGGAGAGATACAGCCTGCCGAACATTATTGGCGAATCCGAGAAGTTTCAGAGTGTGCTGAAGGCCGTAATGAAGGTTGCCGGTACTGATACAACCGTCCTGCTTTTAGGTGAGAGCGGGACGGGAAAAGAACTGATTGCAAGAACGCTTCATTATCAGAGCCACCGTGCAAAAGGGCCTTATGTAGCTGTAAACTGTGCAGCCCTTCCTGACAATCTCCTTGAGGTCGAGCTCTTTGGTGTGGAGAAAGGGGCTTTTACAGGAGCAACAACGAGCAGGACTGGCCGCTTTGAGCTTGCCGGGAGAGGTAGCATCTTCCTTGATGAAATAGGTGAGATCCCGTTAGGGCTTCAGGCAAAACTGCTACGGGTACTGCAGGAACGCACGTTTGAGCGTGTCGGATCTTCCAGGTCCATAAAAGCCGATGTAAGGGTTATTTCTGCTACCAACAAAAACCTGCTGGAAGAGGTTAAACAGGGGAATTTCAGGGAAGACCTTTACTGGAGACTGAATGTCGTACCCATTGTCCTTCCATCCTTAAGAGAGAGAAAACGCGATGTTCCCTTACTCCTGAACTATTATTTAGACAAGTTTAACAAAACCTATAATAAACGGGTGCGGATTTCAGGAGATGCGCTTTCAATCTTCAGTGAATACTCCTGGCCGGGCAATGTAAGGGAGCTTGCCAACACCGTGGAAAGGCTTGTCATAATGACGGAAAAAGATATGATTGCACCGGAGGACCTCCCGTTTAATCTTGCATCTGCCGACACACGAATCTCCACGAAGAAAAACTCCTGTTTTTATGAAGAGCATACCCTTGGTCACGAGGTTCAGAACCTTGAACGCGAGAGGATTATACGGGCATTAATGGAACACAATTATATTCAGCACAGGGCTGCAAGGGCACTTGGCATCACCCCGAGACAGCTTGGTTACAGAATAAAAAAATACGGCATTGAACTGCAGAACCTGAAATGAAAAAAGGGGGGCTGCTCTGCCCCCCTTTTTGTTAAAGCGCTGTTTCTCCTTTTTCTCCGGTCCTGATCCTGTAAGCTTCCCCTACAGGCATGACGAATATCTTTCCATCACCAATATTGCCCGTCTTGGCACTCTCGATAATCTTCTCAATTACCTTTTCCGCCATATCATCAGGAACCACTATCTCCAACTTTACTTTCGGCACAAAGGTGACTTCAT
>QIJG01000242.1 GCA_003232715.1 Nitrospirota bacterium | reverse complement strand
AGGTTTTCAGTTGAGAGGGCGGTATTTCTGACGGTACTTCACAGGCTGAGCGAATCGGGATCAGACAGAGCGGCAGAGAAATGGAAGGCAGAGTACAAGATAGAAGGAGCTGAAGGCATAGGACTTCAACATCTATACAGGGCAATGGGGTGGTTGGGAGAAGAGTTAGGGGAGGAAGGACAGGGAGGGGCAACACCGTTTGTGCCCCGGTGCACGAAGGATGTGATAGAAGAGGGGATATTTGAACAGAGCAGGGACTTATTCAGAGATTTGTCACTTGTATTTTTTGATACAACGAGTATTTATTTTGAAGAGGACAGGAGATAGGGGCCTACGGCAACTCAAAGGATCACCGTCATGACCTGAAGCAGATGGTAGTAGGAATAATCATAGACAGTGAAGGCAGGCCGATATGTTCTGAACTCTGGCCCGGGAACACGACGGATGTAAAGACACTGGTGCCTGTAATAGAGAGGTTACGTGTACGGTTTGGGATAGGGAAGGTATGCATAGTAGCAGACCGGGGAATGATAAGCAGGGAGACGATCAGGGATTTGGAAGACAAAGGGATAGAGTATATACTTGGGGCAAGGATGCGGAGGCAGAAGGAGGTAAAAGAAGAAGTACTGGGACGAGCTGGCCGATACAAAGAGGTATATGCAAAGGGGCCGCACAGCAAGTCGCCGTCACCGCTGAAGGTTAAAGAAGTCATGGTGAGAGATAAGAGATATATTGTCTGTTACAATGAGGATCAGGCAAAGAAGGATGCTGCTGACAGAGAGAAGATAACAGCCTCTCTGAAGGATAAGTTAAAACAGGGACAGAAGAGTATAGTCGGCAATAAGGGATACCGGAGATATCTGAAGTCGGCAGGGGAGACGTTCAGGATCGATGAAGACAAGATAAAGGAAGAATCACGATACGATGGCAAATGGGTATTGACCACAAACACGGGGTTATCAGCCGAGGATGTAGCGTTACAGTACAAGCAGTTATGGATGGTAGAACAGATATTCCGGTCGATGAAATCAATACTCTCAACACGTCCAATATATCACAAGTGTGATGAGACGATACGAGGACATGTGTTCTGCAGTTTCCTGGCTCTTCTGTTAATAAAGGAATTACAGGAGCGGCTTGATAAGAAAGGATGGCAGGTAGAAGAGGTCAGGATAATGACAGGAGACAAAGAAGTTACTCTGAGGACGGAACTCAAGGGTGACGCAGGTAAAGCGTTTCAGGCTGTAGGGGTGGCCGTCCCTCCAACTGTGAGGGTGAATATGAATGAGGAGAATACAGTCAACTCATAACAAGAAAATAGTTTCAGATCAATAAATCAATAAAGAATCATAGTGCCACGCTTGTTTTGTGAGGCCATAAGTTCTTGAAATTACAGAATATTTATTTTGCAACTGTCGAAGATGGGTCAAGGCCTTCTGGTTAAGTTAAAATAGTTAACCTAACAAAATTACCTTAAAAACCAATTGTCACGTTGCAATAATTTTTATGGCTGATAACCCTTCCATAGTTAAAATCTGTATCGTATCCTCCTGTGGGGGACACCTGACAGAGGTGCGGGCTCTCCTGCCTGTTTATGAAGAATATGAGCATTTTTATGTGATTAACGACAGGATTATCCTGCCTTCTGACATGAATGGACGAACTTATTTTATTCGACACTCAGAACGAGACATGCTTTTTTTTGCCAATCTTTATGAGGCATGGAAGATTATTCGCAAAGAACGTCCGTCTCTAATTTTAAGTACCGGGGCAGGACCAATTGTGCCATTTACGTTAGTGGGAAAGCTTTTTCGCATCCCTACGATTTTTATAGAGACCTTTACACGAGTGAAAGAGCCCTCGCTTACTGGTCGAATTATGTATCGGTTAGCTGACAAGTTTATCTACCAATGGAGGACTCTTGAGCGTTTTTTCCCAAAAGGCATCTATGGCGGCCCTCTGATATGATATTTGTCACAGTCGGAAATCCTACGCAAAGCTTCAGACGTTTGCTGGAGGCAGTGGATGCTATGGCAGGGGGAGGAATATTTGATGAGGAAGCAGTTCTTATACAATCAGGTAATAATCCCGACTTTAAACCACAATATTGTGAGCACAAGTCTTTCTTATCCATGGAGGAATTTATTGATTCTATCAAAAAGGCAAGCTTGGTAATCTGCCATGCTGGTGCGGGAACATTGATTCATGTCTTGCAAGCGGGGAAGATACCCCTGGTCATGCCTCGTCAGAAAAGATATGGTGAACATGTGGATGACCATCAGATACAACTTGTTGAGGCTTTGGTAGATGAGGGACGAATAATAGCAGCCTTTGAGACCGAAGATCTGCCACTTGCAATAGCCGAGGCTCGAAAACGCGCTGTAACCGTCATCTCCCAACAAAAACCACCCATGCTTGACATAGTCAAAAAAGCTATTCATAAATTAATATAAGTATTACCCATTTCAGCTCAAAGCAGATTTGGGTAAATTGGCCGACCGGTTTATGGTTATGAAATGATTATTCTTGGTTTAAATGCATATCATGGTGATTCCTCTGCCTGTATCGTAGTAGATGGGAAACTGATTGCTGCGGTTGAAGAAGAGCGGTTTACGAGGGTGAAGCATTGGGCCGGGTTGCCGGTGCATGCCATTCACTATTGTCTGAAAGAGGCTGGTGTTTGTATAGAGGATGTAGACCATATAGGTATTAACCGTAACCCGAAGGCCAACTTACTTAAAAAGGCACTTTTTGCGTTTTCAAAAAGACCTTCTTTCAATGTGGTTGCCGGTCGTCTTAAAAATGCTGCCAAAGTTAATGATATTCGTGAGGAACTTGTTCAGGGGTTAAGGATTGATGGATTAGGGATTAAGGCGAAAATTCATAATGTTGAACACCATATTGCTCATCTGGCGAGTTCTTTCCTGGTTTCTCCCTTTGAAGAAGCTGTTGTGGTCTCGGTGGATGGGTTTGGTGATTTTGTTGGCAGTAT
>QIJG01000155.1 GCA_003232715.1 Nitrospirota bacterium | reverse complement strand
GATGTTTCAGATACAGGCTCTCTTGACATGGATCTGCTGAAAAAACAGATCGAAAAGTCCATGGAGACCGTTGGAGAGATAAAAGACTATCTGAGACAGCAGAGGGATATCTATTATGCAACCCCGATCGGCATGCCGGTTGATAAAGGATATATAAGCTCCAACTTTGGATGGAGAATCCATCCGCTGACAGGCAAAAGAACCTTTCATGCAGGGGTGGACGTGGCTGCCTGGCCCGGCTCACCTGTCAAGGCAACTGCCGATGGAATCGTCAGCTTTGCCGGATGGAGTGGAGGAAGCGGCAAACTTGTTGTTTTAGAGCATGGATTTGGTTTTACCACAGGTTATGCCCATAATAAAAAGATCATTGTGAAGGTAGGACAACGAGTTAAAAGGGGTGATATCGGCTCAACCGGGAATACCACGGGGCCTCATGTCCATTACGAAATCTGGATAGACAAGAAACCTGTTAACGCTAAAGCTTTTATGGGGGTGAAGAAACATGTTCAATAAGAAAAACGACCGGATCGAGACACTTATCGGAAGCAACACCATTATTAAAGGAGACATTGAGATCAAGGGGACCATACGTATTGACGGAAGATTCGAAGGAACTATCAAGGCCGACTGGATTGTAGTTGGGGAAAACGGACATTTAAAGGGTGATGCTTTTGCAAATGGAGTGATTGCCGGTGGAACGGTTGAAGGCAATATCTCTACCGGTGAGTCTGTTGAGATAAACTCCAGCGGCAAGGTATTTGGAGATGTCCAGACCCAGAAACTCGTTATTATAGAAGGCGGTATTTTTGAGGGACGCTCAAAAATGCAAAAAGAACATAAACAAGAGAAGAAGGTTGTTGAGCTCCAGAAGGGACAAAAGGCCGATTAAAAAATCCGCGTGAAGCAATCCCGAAGAATATATCAGGATAACACCCCCCTTCAGGACGCAATTGAAAAGTGGCTTGTGATAGTCAAGCCACTTCCGCCAAAGGAAGGGGAGTTCATACCTGTGCATCAGTCCGCGGGCAGGATAACCGCCGGGGCAGTACAGGCCGTGATATCATCACCCTTCTTTCATTCCTCTGCAATGGACGGCTATGCAGTGCACTTTCATGAAACTTTTGGTGCAACAGAGACTCATCCCCTGCGTTTAAAACTCAACGAACAGGCAATCCCTGTAAATACCGGTGAGCCCATGCCTCATGGGTTCAATGCAGTCATAATGGTTGAGGATGTCAGCATCGAGGGGTCTTCTATCGAGATAACGGAATCCGTCACCCCGTATCAGCACGTAAGGACCGTAGGAGAAGATATTGTCCGGACTGAATTGATACTCCCGGAAAACCAGAAGATTCGGCCTGTGGATATCGGCGCCATACTTGCGGGCGGACATACGGGCGTATCCGTCAGGAAAAAACCCATCATAACCCTGATACCAACCGGCAACGAGGTGGTGGAGCCGGGAACCCCGCTCAGGAGAGGGAATATAATCGACTTCAACAGCTACATGACAGGTGCCCTGATTAATCAGTGGGGCGGGGAGTCCAGGAGAGAAGGCGTTGTTTCAGACGATAAGGAATTACTTAAGGAAAGTGTTTTGAAGTCATTAAAGGATAGCGATCTTGTTGTGGTTATCGCAGGTTCTTCTGCAGGGACAAAGGATTTTACACCAAATGCAATAGGTGAGATCGGCAGGATCATTGTCCACGGCATCAATATAAAACCCGGCAAACCGGTACTCCTTGGCATGGTTGAAGACAAACCGGTTATCGGGCTCCCGGGTTATCCGGTCAGTGCCTATATAACCTTTGAATTATTCGCAAAGCCGCTTATTTACCATTTACTCGGCATTGTTCCGGAGATGCCAGAGATATTAAAGGCCCGGCTCTCCAGACCGGTAGCCTCTTCACTCGGACAGGAGGAGTTTCTGAGAGTAAAGGTTGGAAAGGTAGGTGACAAATACATAGCCACACCATCGGGCAGGGGCGCCGGAGCCCTGATGACGCTTCAAAGGGCTGACGGGATTGTCAGGATTCCGGCAATGAGTGAAGGCCTGGCACAGAAGTCCGAAGTTGAGG
>QIJG01000236.1 GCA_003232715.1 Nitrospirota bacterium | reverse complement strand
CTTGCCATTACCTGTAATGAACTGAAGATCAGGCTCTGTCATATAAGCACGGACTATGTTTTCAACGGCACAAGCACAAGACCATATACACCCCTTGACAACACATCTGCAGTAAACGCCTACGGTGAGACAAAACTTGCCGGAGAGATGTATATCCAGTGGCTGATGCACGAGTTTTATATAATCAGGACAAGCTGGCTCTACGGCCAACACGGCAATAATTTTATCAGGACAATTTTACGGCTATCCGGCGAAAGAGACGAAATAAAAGTGGTTTGCGACCAGACAGGCTCACCCACCTGGACCATAACCCTCTCGGAAGGTATCAGGAAGGTTATTGAATCAGAGGTCTTTGGAATACATCACATAACCGACAGGACGGCAGGCGGTATCAACTGGCACGAATTTGCCGCTGAGATTATAAGGCTCTCAGGTGCTTCTGTAAAGGTTATACCCATATCAACAAATGAATATCCAACCCGAGCAAAACGGCCGTCGTATTCAGTCCTTGATACTTTTCACACAGAAGTCTCTACAGGCTTCAGCCCCCCTGACTGGAAGACGTCCCTCGAAAAATTCATTCACACCCTTAAAAACCAGTCAGACGTTTCCTCCTCCTGATAAACCAGATACTCAAACCCCTCCGGGTCCCGTAGCCTGAAATACCGCCGCCTTTTTCCTGTATTAAAATCCTCCGTCACCCACTTCTCCACAACCTCGACTTCTATCCCCCGGTCATCAACATAGATGGTAAGCGGTCTTTCATCCACCTTGCCGCCTGAGTATGCAGAGACCGTAATTTTTCTGTCCATACAAGTATTGTACCTTTTCTACCCCTAAAACAGAGTTAGAGAAACATAACGGACGTTTCATCTCCATTTTTCGCTAATTCTCTGTATTGACAAAGCGTTATGCTTATGTTATTTTAAAAATTGAATACAGGAAGATAAAAGACCGGGAGGAAAGACTTTTAATGAACACTTTTAAGACATTTATGCTGCTGACCATAATGACTCTCTTTTTTGTCTGGGTAGGCGGCTTTTTAGGTGGCAGGACAGGAATGACCTTTGCCCTTATCTTCGCTGCAATAATGAACTTATCTGCATACTGGTTCAGCGATAAGGTTATCCTTAAGATGTACAAGGCACGGGAAGTTACCGAGGCAGAGGTCCCTGAGCTTTACTCCATTGTCAGGAGACTTACGCAGAAGGCGGCAATGCCTATGCCGAAGGTCTATATTATCGATGCAGATCAGCCGAATGCCTTTGCCACAGGGAGAAACCCAAAACACGCTGCCGTTGCCGTAACAAACAGTATAATGAGACTCCTGAGTCCTGAGGAACTGGAAGGTGTGATCGGGCATGAGCTCACTCATATCAGACACAGGGATATACTTGTCAGCAGTGTTGCTGCAACCATTGCCGGCGCCATAACCTTTCTTGCCCAGATGGCACAGTGGGCTTTTATTTTCGGTGGTTTCGGACGTGGCAGTAACGATGAGGGTGGAAACCCCTTTGTTGCACTCTTAATGATGATCGTGGCCCCTATTGCTGCAATGATAGTACAGATGGCCATATCCAGGTCAAGGGAATATGCCGCTGATGCAGGTGGCGCAAGAATAACAGGCAATCCGAGGTATCTCGCAAGTGCACTGAGAAAACTTGATACGGCATCAGGGAAGATTCCAATGAA
>QIJG01000095.1 GCA_003232715.1 Nitrospirota bacterium | reverse complement strand
TCTGGGTCCAGGTTATTTTTTTGATTCCGCACACCTTACATCCTCCACTACAGAAGGCACAGCATCCGGATAAAAGAGTCCGACACCTTTATTTCGGTAATCAGCAATGATTTTCTGCCCCTCGGCAGAGGTCACAAAGGCAATGAAATCCATCGCCTCCCTGTACCTGACGTGGGGAAACCTGTCAGGATTGACGGCAATTACGCTGTACCGATTCCTGAGAACTGTATCACCTTTAAAAATCAGCTTCAGTTCAATCCTTGACTTATAGTTGATAAACGTCCCTGCATCAGTAAGCGTGTAGGCCCTCTTCCGGTCTGCAGCAATCAGGGTATCTCCCATCTTCTCCCCTGTCTCAAAATACCACCCCTTGCCCCGGGGATTAATGCCGGCATCTTCCCATATATCAAGCTCCTTCATGTTTGTCCCTGAATCATCCCCCCTTGAGACAAAGGGAGCAGCGGATTCGGCAATATGATCAAACGCCTCTGATGCACTACTTAAACCTTTAATCCCGGCTGGGTCATCTCCGGGGCCGGCTACCACGAAATCATTGTGCATAACAGCCCTCCTGTTGACACCATAACCCCCTTCAACAAACTTCACCTCCCTGAAAGGGTCATGGACAAAGAGCAGGTCAGCCTCACCCCTCTTTGCAATCCTTATCGCCTTCCCGGTTCCAACTGCGACACCTTGACATTATACATGGAAGACTGCTCATATGCAGGGACCAAAACCTCAAAGAGGCCTGAGTTCTGTGTACTGCTGGTTGATGCAACAATCAGGCGTCTCTTCTTCATAGCCATCAGATAAAAATAAGACTTATCTCAGTGAAAAGTCAAATTGATTTGTTTCATTGATCTAATGAATTTTTTGAATTGGACTTGCGTTGAGGTTTTTATTACAATGTTTTATCATTAAATATTTGTTTAAATAAACTTTTCAAGGCTACTGGCGGAAGTAAGATGGATAAACCATCGGGGAGCCTCCATAATAATCACGAAGCCGTCCGCCTGGGCTTCAGCTTATGGAGGCCCTGTATGGATATATCGAACAAGAAGAAGAGAACAATTGTACTGAACGGAAAAACAACCGGAATCATTCCCGGGGAAACAGTCCTTCAGACCGCAAACAGAAACCGCATCTTCATACCCACCCTGTGCTATGACCCGCTCCTGACCGTTTCAGGTCATTGCAAGGTCTGTCTCGTTGAAATAGACGGGAGGCTCAGGGCCGCATGCGAAACAAAGGCAGCGCCCGGCATGGTTGTTGAGACAGATTCCGTTAAGTCGGAAAAGGCCCGCAAAAGACGTGTAACGGCGATAATCAGGCGGCACAAGGGGAATTGTGCTGAGTGTCATCAGTACGAGTTCTGCGGTCTTCTTGCACTGGCCGAGGCCGTGGGTCTTGAAAGGCCTGTATTCAACTCAACTGAAAAACCCCGGGAAGAGGTTTTTGAAAACAAGCTAAGGATAGACCTCGACAAGTGCGTACGCTGTTTGAAATGCACAAGACTCTGTACCGAAATCAGAAAGGTCGGAGCACTCCGTCACCCCGCCATCTCACCGGATATTGAGGGGATAATCTTTGACAGGAAATGTGAACGATGTGGACAGTGTGCGGTAATATGTCCCACCGGTGCCATAGTCGAGATTCACAGGGAAAAGCCTGACCGGAGGATAAAGAGTGTATGCCCCTATTGCGCCACCGGGTGCAGTATCTACCTTGATGTCAAAGACAACAAAGTAACAGGCGTTACAACAGACAGTCTTGACCTCGTAGGAGAAGGAAACCTCTGCGTAAAGGGCAGGTTCGGCTATGCATTTATTCACCATCCGGACAGGATCAGGACCCCGCTTATAAGATCAGATACAGGATTCAACGAGATATCCTGGCAGGATGCCCTCTCACTGATAGTAAAAAAACTAAGGGCAATAAAAGAGGAATACGGAGCGCAGGCCATCGGGGGCATTGGTTCTGCAAGGGCCACAAACGAAGACAACTACATGTTCCAGAGAATGATGAGAGCGGCGATAGGAACGAATAATATCGACAATTGCGCAAGGCTCTGTCATGCACCGGCAGCAGCAGCACTCAAAGTTGCCCTGGGCATCAGTGCTTCCACTTCCTCTCTTACCGACCTCAGGCACTCAGAAGTAATCCTCGTTACCGGTTCAAATACCACAGAGGCACACCCTGTATCCGCACTTCATATCAAGTGGGCCCGCACAAGAGGGGCCCGGCTGATGGTAATAGATCCCCGGAGAATTCCGCTCACCGATGAAGCAGATACAAATACAGCCCTCTTTAACGGTATGCTCAGGGTGATAATAGAGGAAAGGCTTTTCTATAAGGAGTTTATAGAAAATAATACAACCGGGTGGGAAGGGGTCAAGGAAACCGTCTTCTCCCTCTCCCTTCAGGAAGTGGCGGATATTACAGGTGTGCCGGAAAAACTCATCAGAAAGGCTGCAAGAGTTTATGGAAGCAGCAGACGATCCATTATCATCAGCGGCCTCGGAATTGACGAACACGAATACGGTACGGAGAGCATGCTTGCACTGATAAACCTGGCCCTTGCCACAGGAAACACAGGCTTGCCCGGAACCGGGGTTTTGTGCCTCAGGGGACAGAACAACGTCCAGGGGGCCAGCGACATGGGATGCCTTCCCAACGTGCTTCCGGGATACCAGCCTATTGCAGACAGAGGTGTCCGAAGAAGCTTTTCAGAAACATGGGGAAGGCCGGTTCCTGCATGGGAAGGCAGAAACTCGGTCCGGATGATGGAGGCTGCAAGGGAAGGCACGATAAAGGCGCTCTATATCTGGGGAGAGGACCCGGCGCAGACACATGGCGACTCGACTAACATAAAAAAAGCCCTAAAATCACTTGAGTTTATGGTATACCAGGACCTCTTCCTCACAAAGACGGCCCAACATGCCCACGTTGTCCTGCCCGCAGCATCATTTGCAGAAAAGGACGGCACATTCACGAATACGGAAAGGCGGGTAAGACTCCTGAGGCAGGCAATTACCCCGGTTGGGTCTGCAAAGGCGGACTGGCTGATATTTCAGGAGATCTCAAACATGCTCGGACTGACATCCGAGTTCAGATCCCCTGCAGAAGTATATGACGAAATAGCATCCCTTACTTATCACTTCCGGGGGATATCTCACAGGAGGCTTGGGGCAAACGGGCTGCAATGGCCGTGCACAAACGAGTCACATCCCGGAACAGAGCGGCTGTACATAAACGGGTTCCCTGGAGGACGGGCCTCCTTCTACGCAATCCCCTATCATGAACCCTCGGAAAAACTCTCTGAAGAATACCCACTGATACTCATTACCGGCAGAAGGCTCTATCATTTCAACAATGCTGCCCAGACAGGACGGACAGAGACTGCAACCGGACGAACGGAATTTCTTGACATGAACCCTGGCGATATTGAACGGTTAAACCTGAAGAACGGCCAAAAGGTAATAATAAGTTCACGAAGGGGGACAATCGTTATGAACCTGAGGTTAGATACAGCAATACTTTCAGGAACGGCCTTTGCAGCATTTCACCTCTCTGAAATTCCGGTTAACGTGCTCACAGGTGGTGCTGGAGATACACACACGGATACGTACAGCTACAAATTCACTGCTGTAAGAGTGGAAGGTATTCACATTCATTGAAAATATCTCCCTGACCCTTTACAATAAAACCCTATGGAAGACCACAGATTAAAGGCATTCTGCCTGCTTGCCGAGATGAAG
>QIJG01000197.1 GCA_003232715.1 Nitrospirota bacterium | reverse complement strand
GGTCACCACATGTAGATAAAAAGTCGAGAGAGCAGTTTGAGATAAGGACACATAAGAGGTTGATAGATATTTATGACCCCACTCCCCAGACAGTTGATGAGCTCATGAAACTCGAACTGGCCGCCGGTGTGGATGTGGAGATAAAGCTATGATGGGAATCCTTGGAAAAAAGCTCGGGATGACACAGATCTTTGATGAAAAAGGTAAGGTAATGCCTGTCACAGTTGTGGAGGCCGGTCCATGCCGGGTTATACAGGTAAAGACAAAAGAGCGTGATGGCTATGAGACGGTACAGGTAGGATATGAAGAGATCAAGAAGATTAAGAAGGTTACCAAACCGGTGTCGGGACACTTTAAGAAAGCAGGAGTCCCTCCCTGCAGGATTTTGCGGGAGATTCCAATGAGTGAGCTTGGTGTTGGAGATGTCATAACGGTAGACAGGTTTCAGAAAGGTGACAGGGTGGTTGCTATCGGTATCTCAAAGGGAAAGGGTTTTCAGGGAGTAATGAAGAGGTTGGGGTACAGTGGCGGTCCGGGATCGCATGGTTCCATGTTTAACAGGGCTCCGGGTTCAATTGGCGGTAGCTCTTTTCCGTCAAGGGTCTGGAAGAACACAGGTATGCCGGGACGTATGGGTGGACGAAGGGTTACAGTCAGGAATCTTGCCGTGGTTGATGTAAAGCCGGAACAAAACCTCATTTTGATAGTGGGGGCGCTTCCGGGACCGGTCGGTGGATATATAGAGATCAGGAAGGATGATTGAGAATGCCCGAGATAGAGATAAGAGATAAAAATAATAATGTAGTCGAGAAAGTGCCGGTGTCAGAAGAAATATTCGGGTTAGAGGTCAGAACAAGCCTGCTCCATGATGCCGTGGTTAACTATCTTGCCAATCAGAGGCAGGGAACTCATGCTGTAAAGACACGCGGAATGGTACGTGGCGGAGGAAAGAAGCCCTGGAAACAGAAGCATACGGGAAGGGCAAGACATGGCAGTGTAAGGTCTCCCTTGTGGAAGGGCGGTGGTGTTGTTTTCGGGCCGCAACCGAGGGATTACAGTTATAAAATGACAAGAAAGCAGAGAAGGCTGGCCATGAAGACGGCCCTGAGTGTGAAGCTGAGGGATGGCGAGCTTGTAGTGGTTGACTCTATAGAGCTTGACAGGCCAAGGACAAAAGATATAGTTGCCCTGCTTAAGGGATTGGGAATTGAAGGCAAATCTGTGCTGATAGTTACTCCTGAGAAGGATTCCAATGTCTATCTTTCAGCGAGAAACATTCCAAGGGCAAATGTTGCAAGGGCAGCTGATTTGAATACATACGACCTGCTTGTACATAATCATGTGTTGATGACAAGGGATGCGCTTAAGAAGCTGCAGGAGGTTGGAGAATGAGAGGCTCGCACGATGTTTTAAAGAAGCCGATTTTTACAGAGAAGGCTACTTATTTGAAGGAAACAGGCAATAAACTGATAGTAGAGGTCGACAGAAAGGCCAATAAGATTGAGATAAAGAAGGCGTTTGAGGAAGTCTTCAAGGTTAAGGTTGTGAAGGTTGCAACAATAAATGTTCCTGGAAAGAAAAAGAAGTGGGGCCGTTCCGTGGGCTGGTCTTCGGCAATGAAAAAGGCGGTTGTTACCCTTGGAAAGGGTGAGAAACTCGACTTTATAGAAGGGGTTTAATGATTTGTTGTTTAAAATGGTAAAACAGGACTTGTGTATCTGTATTTCACGGA
>QIJG01000140.1 GCA_003232715.1 Nitrospirota bacterium | reverse complement strand
CGGCTGCAGACCACTACATTCAGATCCGCCCTGTGTGCATAGGTTATCTCTTCAAATGTTGCATCCCCTGTAATCCTGGACATGATCCTTATGCCTGCCATCCTGAGCACAGGCTCAATAAGCCACAGGTCACCTGCAATGTTATACTCGCCGATAAGGTTTATAAATCCCCCCCTGGCGGAGAGGTTGTCGGGGGGCTCACCTGTACCTATTACAGAATCAAGCAATACCTCACCCGCTATCCTGTTTCCAAGGTTTTTAGGTCCCACAAACCCAGGAGCATTAACGGGTATGACCCTTATGCCGCAAGTATCCTCTGCCTTCCTGCAGATAGCATCCAGGTCCTCTCCGATAAGACCGCTTACACACGTGGAGTAAACAAAGATTGCCTTCGGGTGTACGGACCTGTACGTCTGGACAATGGCATTGAAGAGCCTGGTCTCAGAACCGTAGACAATGTCTATCTCGTCAATATCGGTTGTAAAACCCAGCTTGTACAGTTGTGCCCCTGCCTTCCCAGGTGTTTCCGCAACACGCTATGGGACCGTGAACAAGATGTGCCGTGTCGGCAATGGGCTGAAGCACTATCATTGCCCCGTCAAAGGCGCAGGACTCTCCGCCACGGCTCCTGCAGAGTTTTTCCTTTTTCTCCACACCGCAGCCACTCTCTAAAAGTTTATCAGTCCCGGTTAACATTTAATATCTTCCTTGTGTATTTTCAGGGTCTTAAAATCTTTTTTTTGTCACCCTGAATTTATTTCAGGGTCTCATTGCTGAAACGAATTCAGCATGACATGTTACCCTGTTTGTGCTTTCTGCGAAACTTATCTTATAACATCAAAGCTCGTTGTATCCATCGTCTTTCTGTCCATCTCGTCAAGAACCGTGTTGACAATCCAGTTCACCATATTCAGCACACCCTGATACCCGATAACCGGATACCTGTGGAGGTGATGCCTGTCGAATATGGGGAAACCTATTCTTACCAGGGGCGTCCCCGTGTCCCTCCAGAGGAGTTTTGCATAGGAATTCCCTATGAGAATGTCAACCGGGTCGGTAAACATCAGAGACCTCAGATGCCACAGATCCTTGCCCGTGTAAACCGTTGCCTCCTGACCAAAGGGACTTTCGCTCAGGAGCGCATTCGCTGCTGCCGCAAACCTCTTGTCTCCGTTGGTGCAGACGATATGAGCCGGAATCCCTCCCATCTCCAGAATGAAACTTATCAAACCCAACAGGATGTCCGGGTCACCGGCCAGGGCAAACCTCTTTCCGTGAACATAGGGATGGGAATCTATCATTGCATCCACTGCCCTGCCCCTTTCATCCTCAATCTCCTGAGGAACGGGCTTTCCGGTTACCCTGCTTACCTCATCGAAAAAGCTGTCTGTATTTTTTACACCCATGGGCGGAAGCACCAGGGCCTCCTGACCCCACTCCTTCTCAATGTATTTCATCGTCTTTACCGTTGAATACTTTTGAAGTGCAATAGTGGCCGTGGCATTTACGGAGTCAGCGGCCTCTTCCAGCGGGGTACCGCCTGGATACATCTTGTACTCTCCGGTATTCGGGGAGTCAAAGACATCACTCGCATCCGAAAGCAGGGTAAAGTCAACACCCATGATCCCGAGAAGCCTCTTCACCTCGCGGTAGTTACCCGTGTAGGTGTCAAAGCCGGGGATGATGTTAATCTTTCCGTTCGGCTCACCCTTCTTTCCTTCCGTAATGGTGGTGAGTATTCCCTTCATCATATTGTCATAACCGGTAATGTGCGAACCGACAAAACTTGGTGTATGCGCAAAGGGCACCGGCAGGTCCCTGGGAATGATCTCCTTATCCTTTGCCTGTCTTATATAGGCATTCAGGTCGTCACCGATAACCTCTGCCATGCAGGTAGTGCAGACGGCTATCATCTTCGGATTATACAGGGCATAGGAGTTACGTAATCCCTCGAGCATATTGTTCAGCCCGCCGAATACCGCTGCATCCTCCGTCATGGACGTTGATATGGCTGCCATCGGCTCCTTAAAATGCCTGTTCAGATGACTCCTGAAGTAGGCAACACAACCCTGCGCACCCTGAACAAAAGGCATGGTACCCTCAAACCCCGAGGCACAGAATATGGCACCAAGTGGCTGGCACGCCTTTACAGTTATATTCTTGCGGGCAAAGTTCTTTTCCTGATACTCTTCCGTCTTTGTCCATTCAGCCACCTCCCTGACCTTTTCTGCGGGCCAGGGATTTTCAAACTCCTTCTTCTTCTCAAACTGCTCAAGGTATTCCTGCTCCTGAAAGAGTTCATTATGGTCTTTTATCTTTATCCTCTTCATCTCTTCCTCCGTATCAAGCTCCATGTAGGACTGTTCACCGTCATATCCATATCCCTGGCAAAAACAGGGAAGCCGTCAAAGCCATGGTAAGGACCACTGTAGTCCCAGGAATGCATCTGCCTGAAGGGTATCCCCATCTTGTGATAGGAGTACTTTTCCTTGATGCCGGAACCCACCATGTCGGGCCTGAGCCTCCGCGCAAATTCCTCCATCTCGTAGAGCGTGGCATCATCCATTATCACAGCTCCCTCTTTCAACTCAGGATATGTCCTCTTGTAATCATCGTCATGCCCGAACTCATACCCTGCGGCCACAACCTCCATTCCAAGGTCTTCATAAGCGCCAATGGTATGCCTCGGCCTCAATCCTCCCACATAGAGCATCACCTTCTTGTCCTCAAGCGTCGGCTTGTAGCGCTCGATTACGGCATCCATCACCGGCTTGTATTTCTCGATCAACTTCTCGGCATTCTCCTTGATCCTGTCGTCAAAATAGGACGCGATCTTTCTGATGCTCTGGTATATCTTGGTTGGACCGAAAAAATTAAACTCAGTCCAGGGAACACCGTACTTCTCTTCCATGTGCCTGCATATATAGTTCATAGAGCCTGGACTTGTGCGCAATGCCAAGCTCGTTCACCGAGGCATCACCCGTCCATTGTGCGATAACCCTCAGGCCCATCTCTTCAAGCATCTTCCTTGAGGCCCAGGCATCTCCACCTATATTGTAATCCCCGATCAACGAGACATCATAAGGCGTTGATTCCTTCAGTTCACCCTTGCCGAGCACAAAGTCCCTTATGGTGTCATTGGCAATATGATGACCGAGGGACTGGCTGACCCCTCTGAAACCCTCACACCTCACAGGCACTATCGGGTAACCGAAATCAACCGCCTCAATATCGTCTCCGATAAGACCTACAGGACACTCCGAGAGTATGCCGATACCCCTTGCCAGGGGGAACAGCTCTTTCAATTCCAGTAAGGCTGCCTCCAGACCCTTGTCACCCCCGTAAACACACCCCCGTAAACAATGTCTTTTTCCTGAAAGTCCGTTGTGATGTGCATTGTGCCAAAGGTATTTATACCCGTCTGGCCGTTGTAATAATTTCTTCTTGCCCACCAGCTGTACTGCCCGCAACCAACAGGGCCGTGACTGACCGTAATCTGGTCCTTCACAGGGCCCCAGACAACACCCTTTGCACCGGCATATGCACATCCCCTGACAGTCATGACTCCGGGCCTTGACTTTACATTGGACGTGACCTTGCATGTACTGCATTCGCCGGTTGGGTCATTAGGCGCTAAATGCTTGGCCCTGTCCTTCCGCGTCTTTTCCGGATACGCCTCCAGTACCTCATCAATTATTTTCTGAGTCTCTTTAATGGCTGAACTCATCACTCCTCCTTGTTATATTTTATGAAAACCGGATTTCTTTAATCTTCCGGCTCGGCTTCCAGTATTCCGAAGTCCATAAGCAGGTCTTCCAGTTCATCCATTGACATCGGAGTCGGGATAACGAAGTTTTTATTCTCGGCTATCTTTTTTGCCAGCGTCCTGTACTCATCCGCCTGGGGATGTTCAGGAGAGTACTCGACCACCGTCTTCCTTCTCAACTCAGCACGCTGAACCTCATTGTCCCTCGGAATGAAATGGATCATATGCGTGTTAAGCCTCTTTGCAAGCTCTGCGATCAATTCATACTCCTTATCCGTTTTTCTGCTGTTACAGATAAGGCCTCCGAGTCTTACACCTCCGCTCTGGGCATACTTGAGGATACCCCTTGAGATGTTGTTTGCGGCATACATTGCCATCATCTCCCCTGAGGTGACTATATATATCTCCTTTGCCTTTCCTTCCCTTATCGGCATTGCAAAACCACCGCAGACAACGTCACCAAGAACATCGTAGAAGACAAAGTCGGTATCTGCTTCATAGGCGCCGTTCTCCTCAAGGAAGTTTATGGCGGTAATAACACCACGGCCTGCACATCCCACTCCCGGCTCAGGACCGCCCGACTCAGCACATCTGATCCCCCTGTAACCGGTAAGCAGCACTTCTTCAATCTCGAGATCCTCTACCGAACCCCTTTCCCTTGCCAAATCCATAACCGTTACCTGAGCCTTTTTATGGAGTATCAATCTCGTTGCATCCGCCTTCGGGTCACAACCAACAATCATACACTTGTAACCAGCCTCCGAAAGGCAGGCAACTACATTCTGCGAAGTTGTTGACTTTCCGATTCCACCCTTACCATAAACAGCTATCTGTCTCATCATCATGTCCTCCTCTGAATTTTTTTCAGTTTTTAGTTATTAACTTAATATATAGATAGCAAGAGTCATGCCAATCCTGAAAGCAAGCAAAATCAGTGCTTTTGAAGGGGTCACTGATACATTATTGTTTCTACCTAAAGCATTTTTGTATGACCATCAAGCTCTGGCTCCTGTTGACAAAGGCATCAATAAAGTAATACTTTTATCTAAAATAAACATCCTGATAATTAAGGAGACGATAGAAACACCATGACAATTCATAAAAACATTCTGGGTCTTATAGGTAATACCCCCCTCGTAAGGATCAACCGGCTTGCAGGAGAGGGCGATGCAGAGGTATATGCAAAACTTGAAGGCTTTAATCCGGGCGGTTCGGTAAAGGACAGGATTGCATTGAATATGATTGAGGCGGCGGAGAAGGAAGGAAAATTAAAGAAAGGCGGAACCATTATAGAACCCACAAGCGGAAATACCGGGATTGGCCTTGCAGTGGTGGCGGCAGTTAAAGGGTACAGACTCATCCTCACCATGTCTGAAAGCATGACCCTTGAGAGGAGGCAGCTCCTTCAGGCTTTTGGAGCAGAGCTGATACTGACCGAGGGCTCAAAGGGGATGATGGGGGCGGTGGAAAAGGCCGAGGAGCTATACCTTAAAAACAGGGATCGCTATTTTATGCCTCAGCAGTTTGAAAATCCGGCAAACCCCGACGCCCACAGAAAGACCACGGCCCCCGAGATAATCAGAGACCTTGGCAGAGCACCGGATGCCTTTGTTGCAGGTATCGGCACAGGGGGGACCATAACAGGGGTTGGTGAGGTACTCAAGGAACAATGCAGGGATTGTCATATCACAGCGGTTGAGCCGGCGGCATCAGCAGTCCTTTCAGGAGGGGAACCGGGACCCCACAAGATCGATGGAATAGGGGCCGGCTTCTTCTCAGGTGTGCTCAACACAAAGATATACGATGAGGTTATCCCTGTAACGGATGATGACGCTTACGGGATGTCCAGGCAACTGGCACTGAAGGAAGGTCTGCTCACCGGGGTTTCTTCCGGTGCAGCCATGTGGGCTGCACTCCAGGTTGCCGCACGGTTTGGCAGCGGGAAAAAGATAGTCGTAATCCTGCCGGACAGGGGGGAGAGATACCTCAGCGCGGGTTTGTTTGATACAGCGAAACCAGCCTGATTTTATGAAACCGGTAAATAAATACGGAGAGATGCTGAATCAAGTTCAGCATGACAATAATTAGAGTCTGTGTATAAAGTCGAACCGTTGCTGTTTTCTGTCATTCCGGCTTGTCCGGAATCGTTATTTAAGAAGGATTCCCGACTCG
>QIJG01000289.1 GCA_003232715.1 Nitrospirota bacterium | reverse complement strand
GGGATGGTTTTCCTGTACCACCAGCCTACTCAGGAGAAGATAGACGAGAGCTTTTCCGGCCTCTCTGCACTGTTTGGTGTGACGATCTACGGAACGGATATGAACAAGCTTGCATCCCTGTCAAACGATGTGGAACGGATTATGGCGGAAGATCCTGTAGTCTCAAATATCATAAACAATACCAAGGTAAAGGCCTCCGAGATAGTGGTTCAGATAAAGTACCCGCAACTTGCCCGATATGGTGTCTCGTCTGTGGATGTCCTCAACACGCTTCGGGCGGCAGAGTTGGGGGTGGAGGCGACCAGGATCATCAGGCAGAGGGAGAATATCAGTGTACTTGTAAAGATGGACCTTGACAAGCCACACGATATTGATTCAATCAGGAAACTTCCGATAGCTTCCGGCAACGGCAATATAATCCCACTTGACCGGATTGCAGATTACAGGATTATCCAGACCCCTTCATCCATTACACGGCTTAATGGACAGCGGGAGGTCACCCTTGTATCAGAAGTTGACGGCAGTATCCCCGCACTTGTGTCCCGCCTGAAGAAGCGCTTCCGCTCCATCAGGCTTCCCAAAGGTTACAGTATCGACTTTACCGGGCAGTACAAGTCATTAATGCGGACAGCTATGGATATGGTCTTTGTGGTGCTTGGAGCCATAGCATTGATTTATCTTATCATGGCCATGCAATTCCGGTCCTTACTGCAGCCGCTTGTCATCCTTATTACCATACCGCTGTCCATGGTTGGTGCTTTTACGGCCTTGTTTATAAGCAGACATGGGCTTGATGTATCGGTAGGTATGGGAATTGTGACCCTTGTCGGTATCTCTGTTAACAATGCCATCGTTCTCCTTGACTACTCAAACAGGAGGGTTGCCGATGGAGAGACGGTCATGGAGGCGCTCCTGTCTGCTGCATCCGTCCGCCTTCGTCCTATCCTGATGACAGCGCTGACTACTATCTTTGCCCTGATCCCGACGGCGGTCAGTACGACCATTGGCTCTAATATTTTTCAGCCTTTTGCCGTTACGGTAATCGGCGGCCTTGTTTCAGGAACGATCTCAACACTCATTGTAGTCCCTGTGCTGGCTACATTTTTATCTAAAGCAGATGTTTTGAAATTTCAATAAATTTATCTGTATCTGTTAATCTTTCTGTAATCTTTTTTTTTATTATAATGATGGACTCGTAAAAAGTCCTTAACTGTCACCCTGAACTTGTTTCAGGGTGACATATGTCGTTGATTTATATAGATTCTGAATCAAGTTCAGAATGACAGAATACAGTATTCCTGAACTTTTACAAGTGCATATAATAAGCAGTCACTCACAGAGGAAGTCATGAAATCATGCTTGCAATTTTATATGAAGGGTGAGAGCAATGAATAGATTAACACGTACTGATCTTATATTCAGGTATTTGCAGAGGATTAAGGAATCCCGGCTTGTTAGCCATATAGCCGGGAAATTAAGGAGGTTTTACCTTGTTCATTTCAGAAAGGGCTATGTTAAAAGGCAACTAAAACTACGAAAAGGACAGTGCCGTCAATGTGCCCAATGCTGCTCACTGGTTTTTAACTGCCCCATGCTGACTCGCAGGAAGTTGTGTCGTATTTATAGAAAAGGCAGGTGGAAGGTCTGCAAGGTTTTCCCGATAGACCGGAGAGATATAGATGATGTGGCCATCTCCGGAGGGCGATGCGCTTATTTTTTCAAACAGGATGAGCATAATGATGCTTGATGA
>QIJG01000048.1 GCA_003232715.1 Nitrospirota bacterium | reverse complement strand
CGTAATTATCCAGGGTGCTCCTGTCGCCGAATGCCTCATATACGAGGTAAAGCAATTCCTTTGCCGAGTATTCGCAGAGCCTGTCAGTCGCCCCCTGTTCAAGAGAGAGGACACGAAGCATGGCACCTGAAAGACCGGCCCTTTCAAGGATCGACCTGTATTCTCTCAATCCAAGCATCTCCGAAGATGTGCAGTCCAGGAGATCCTCTATGGGTACAACGCCGGGTTTTACAAAGTATCCCCGCTGCCATTCACCACCCTTTTTTTCTATCCTGCAGGCAAGAGTAACCTTATCGGTGAAGAGTGGGTAGAAACATGGCCTGTTTGAACTGTCTTTTATGTTTTTTACAACGGCCACGATCCATGAATGCGGTTTGTTCGACCTTCTGGCATACCGTTTATAATCCCTTTTTTTGCAGAGGTCTTTATGCCAAGGAGTGTCCTCATTGCATCAAGGAGCGTGGTCTTGCCCGAGCCGTTAGGGCCGACTATAACAATGATCCTTTCATCAAAAGGGATTCTGACCCTTTCCCAGTAATCCCAGTAAAGCAATTCCAGCGATTCAAAGTGGAACATCCTTTATTATTCCTCTATCTCTTCAGATGATTCATCATTAAATCCGAGCATCTCACCAAGAGCACCATTGATAATTCTCTGGGCAACAACACCGTAGTCCACTACAACATCAAGAAGCGGGCCTTCGTATATCTTGCCCTCTCTCCGCACAATAAACTCTGCCCTTGCAAGTTCCGCGAGATATCTGTAGAAGAGAGTCTTTCCTCCGAATTTTGCAGCAAAATCCGCAAGCAGGGCCTTGTCATCAAGCGTGACCATATTCTCTTCAACCGGTATGGGCCTTCTCTGCTGCCACAGGGAATCCTGTCCATTATCCTCAGGTGTCCTTCTCTCTATCTGCATCTGTCTCTTGGGAAGGATTATCTTTGCCCAGATTATTGTAAGCAATGCAAGAGCCCCCCGGCTTAAGCCGGTATTTGAAGCCCTGTAACCACCCTTGTCATCGCTGAAGACATTGACAACCTTAACGGATACATACTCGGCATATATGTGTGTGGCAAGTTCAAGACCCACAGTGGCAAGATTCCTCTCCACCTCAGCCATCAGCTCTTCATCAAGAAACATATCGCGTAGCTGTTTCCGGTGGATGTACCTTTTTGCAATCAACCCGGATGCTATCTGTCGTGCCCTCTCTGTTGCGGTCATTGCCCCTTCCTTGAGATAGTTCCTTTAGATATGTTCTTTACGCCCTCCCTCATAACCGCTTCAATCCCGTCATTGAAATCAATCCGCAGCGGAAGGTTTATAAAGCCTGTCACCTGACTGTTTCCATACTCGCCTTTAGCTCCTATCAGGGAAATCATGGAGAGCCTGTATACGGACTCTTCATAATTTCTCTTCGGGACGACTTCTGCCAATGACCTTTCTCCGTCTATGGATGATACCTCTGAATGGAGTGTTTCAAGCTGGACAAGGTCCTCGGAAAATGGCTCCTCCGTTAGTGGTGACTCGACAATTTCCGGGAGTGCCCAGTCCTCAGGGCTTTGTCTCTCCCTGTCAATCAATTCGTACTCGGCTATATCCGCCACAATATCGCTAAGCAGGAAGGGGGGCATTACGGGTATCCCCAAGACATCGTCAAATAATTCAATCAATGTATTCATGTCAAGATTCATGAGATAACGGTTAAGGTCGGATGTGGATACACCGGAATTGCCAAGGTGTATCCTCTGTCTGTCCATATCATTCAGCGCCCGCTGAAAGATGGATGTAAATTTCGCCAGGCGCGACTGGGCATGACCTATCTGCTGTGCAAGTTTATGTGACGCCCTGTCCAGTTCGGTATTACCGGTGATCTTTTTGATTATATCAGTGCCTTTCTCTATATACTTCCAGATGGATTCGTAACGCTCTCTTGCCTTCAGTATCCGATGCTCCGACATGGACTCCACTGCCGTAATCATCTCCTTTTCAAGCTGATTAAGCCTGTAAAGGAGGTGCTCGAATTCTTCCTTTCCAAGTGTACCGGCTACCTCTCCGGCATACACCAGTCCTGTAAGCATGCCTATCCCTTCATCTTCTTCGTTTTTCAGAAACAGGTTAACCGCACTCTGAACCTTCTGTCCCGGAGTGGTTACGGAATAGCTGTTGGTTTCGCGGTCGTAACTGATAAGACCGCCGTCCCGGAGTCTCTTGAGCACGGTTTCGAGGGCGGTTACGGAAAGATAACCAAAGGCATGTCTCAACTCCCCCATTCCCCACCATGGCGGGTCAACCCTGGATACCATCTCCGACAACACGAGGAGTCTCAGCAGTACATCAGTTTCAGAGCCGCGGAATAGTGTCACGAAGGCCCGCAGCGTCAGGCTCTTCTGCCTGAGTGCCCAGAATGGGGCAATATCATCGGGCTCTATGCCGGGAGCAAAATAGGCATTGAGAAATTCGGTATCTTCACTCTCCGGCAGAGGTCCTTTTTTCTCTTCTGATATCGATTCAGACATGTTCTTCCTTATTTGCTCCTTTGTGTCGGTATCACGCAAAACCTGCTTTCAGGCAAAAAATGTTTTCAGGTGTTTATAACACAGGAAAGTGCCTGCTTACAAATAGTTTGTAATAGTAATAATATACTAAAAGTATCTGTTGAAGGCAAGCGAAAGGAGGTGCAAAGGCTGAAATATTCAAGAATGTTGTGAAGAACCGTGGCACTTTCATTATTCGGAGCATTACATCGGAGATGAATACAGATGCACAACTATATGGATGTACCCGAT
>QIJG01000024.1 GCA_003232715.1 Nitrospirota bacterium | reverse complement strand
CGACCGATGACCTCACCGGCCTTATCGACTATCTCCAGTATCTCTTCACCCATCTTCTAAGATAACAGACTTCCTGAAGATCTTTCAATAGAAAATCAGAGTTAGGGAGGAAAGATCGCAAGGCGTTAAAGATAAGACGCATAGAGCAGAGCGCATAGCGGACAAAGACTTAAGGTACAGGGCAGCAAGGACTAAGGCGCAGAGGGCAGGTGATTTTACTCTTTGTCCTTAACGCTTTGCTCTCTCAACTCCTCAACCCGTTAACTCCTCGACTCCCCACTGCACATACCTTATAGTCTCCCCGATATGATATAATTAAAGTCTGTGTATAAAGTCGAACCGTTGCTGTTTTCTGTCATTCCGGCTTGTCCGGAATCGTTATTTAAGAAAGATTCCGGACAAGCTTCACTTGCGGGAATGACAAATTACTGTAGTTTATACAACAGACACTAATTAGTCATTTCAAAACCCAATGGGAGGCTATATGAGATTCTCAAGGACCTGTGTTCCAACCCTGAGAGAGACACCCTCAGAGGCAGAGGCTGTAAGTCACAAGTTATTACTCCGGGCGGGTTATATAAGACAGCTTGCCGCCGGTCTTTATATATTCATGCCCCTTGGCTGGAAGGTGATGGAAAAGATAAATGCCGTTATCAGGGAAGAGATGGCACGGATAGACGCCCAGGAGCTTCTGCTGCCGCTGCTGCATCCTGCCGATATATGGCAGAAGACAGGCAGGTGGTCCGGGATAGGGGATGAGATGTTCCGGCTCAAGGACAGGACCGGCAGGGATATGTGTCTTGGTATGACTCATGAAGAAATAATGACATGGCTGGCATCACGGGAGATACGCTCCTACAAGGTACTTCCCCAGATATGGTATCAGATACAGACAAAACTGAGGGATGAGGCAAGGCCGAAGAGCGGCATTCTGAGGATAAGAGAGTTTATTATGAAGGACTCATACAGTTTTGACCGTGACGAAAACGGCCTCGGGCAAAGCTACCGCCTTCATGAAGAGGCATATCACAGGATATTTGAAAGGTGCGGACTTAAATTCTACCAGGTAGAGTCGGACCCCGGCATGATGGGTGGAGCAATGGCACACGAATTCATGGCGCCGAGTCCGGCGGGGGAGGACGATGTTGCCCTTTGTGACTCCTGCGGCTATGCCGCAAATGTTGAACTGGCAACCGGCGTCTCACCGGAAACAAAGTTTGAGGACCAGCCATTTGAAGAGGTCCATACACCTCAAAAACGGACCGTCCGTGAGGTATCGGAATTTCTCGGTGCATCCCCGGCCTATTTTATAAAAAGCCTCCTCTTCATAGCGGATACGGGACCTGTACTCGTTCTTCTCAGGGGTGACCGGGAGCTTCAGGAGAAGAAACTTCAGAGGCTCATCGGGACATGCAGGCCTGCCCTTAAAAAGGAAGTCCTTGAAACACTCGGGGTGGAACCCGGATTCATTGGTCCAATGGGGCATAAAATCAGGATTATTGCCGACAAGGCACTGAAAGAGGGCGTTTACATAAGCGGTGCAAACAAGGCGGATTATCATGTCAGGGGGGTAAGGCCGGGTAAGGACTTTGATGCCGAATGGACAGACCTGCACATGGTAAAGGGAGGTGACAGGTGCTGCAAATGCGGGGGCTGATCGAGATTGGAAATATTTTTAAGCTCGGCACCAAATACTCAGAACCGTTGAAGGCATATTATCTCGATGAAAAGGGTAAGGATCACCCCCTTGTCATGGGAAGCTACGGGATTGGACCTGCAAGGATTGCAGCTGCTGCAGTAGAGCAGAACAATGATGAAAACGGCATCATATGGCCTGCAAGCATTGCACCCTTTGATGTCATGATATTACCGCTCAAGATGAATAATGCAGAAATACTGCGGGTATCCGAGGATATTTATCAGGAACTTACCCGGAAAGGTCTTGATGTCTTCATGGACGACCGCACAGAAAGGGCAGGAGTGAAGTTCAAGGACGCCGACCTTATCGGAATCCGTGAAAAAAATCTGAAGGAAGGCCTTGTGGAGATAAAGATACGCAGGACAGGGGAGAAAAAGCTTGTCAGGGCAGATGAGGCGGTTGAGGGGATTGCAGGGATAGTCTCATCAAATAAGGCAGAATGAGAATGAGAGGGTGCCTCAGCGTGGATTGACTTGCGGTCTGTGCCTGCCCCTGAATAACCTTCAAAACCAAAAAACCAGAATCCAGTGATAAGTAAGGTTGTTGGAAGCAATATGACAGACTCTTCACTCATTCTCGTCCCGGCATCCGCCGGGGCTCCGAGGAAATAATCACGACTCACCATTCAGGTGAAGCGTGATTATTTAAAACCGTTCAGACTCAATCATATCGCTTCCTTCTCTTGAGCAAACCTTCTTGTTACTGGATACTGCAATCTATATAACCTGCAACTATATGAGAGAGACATATTCGTCAAAATCAACCACTTAAGAAGCTGTTGAGAAAACCCTTGATTTGTCACCCTGAACTTGATTCAGGGTCTATACTAAAACGTTACATGTTGATTCTTAGAGATTCTGAAATAA
>QIJG01000241.1 GCA_003232715.1 Nitrospirota bacterium | reverse complement strand
CAAGGAATATCGCTGCAAAGAGTGAGAGCAAAAAACTTAATATCACCATCAAGGCCCTCTTCGGCTTTATCTTTCTATCAGGCACCGTCGGTGGGTCAAGGACCTTAAATGCAAAATTTTCCTTTACCTCTGCCATTATGGCCGTCTCTACCTGATGGGCAATCAGGCCATATATCTTCTGTTTTATAAAGGGATCTGAAATATTTTTCAATTGATCTTCGAGATATCTCTTGTTAGTATCTGCCACTCTTTTTGCTTCATCACTCATATGAGTGTTAAGTGTTGTCAAAAAATCTTCAACTATCGCTGCTGCCTTTTCAGGGTCATAAAAGTCAACTGAGATTCCAATCGTATTCCTGTCAATATTATCATTGATTCTGACCATATTATCAAGTGCCCTGAGCCCATCCCAGATAGAAGGAATCCCCTCCTCCTCCTCTTTTTTATTTAATGTTATTCTGTCTTCAGGTCTGATTACCTTAACAATATTCCCGATTAATTTGAAAGGGTTGAAATCAAAAGAATCGTCTTTTTTCCACTCTTTTTTCCCCTCATCCCACTGCTCATAAAAGAGTACCGGCAAGAGATTATACTTCCTGATAATTTCTTGCCTGAGGATATTTGAATTTAATAGTGCAATAATTTCCGACGAGCTTGCCGAACCGGGCAGGGTAATTCTCGGCATACCGGTAAACCGTGATGCAAGGGCAGCCAATTTTCTCCCTTTCCCTCCGTTATTACTGACCGGTGCAATGAGAGCCTTTGATTGATAAATATTTGTCTCAAACAGGGAGAATATTGCAGTCGCGAAGACGGATACAAACACAAGTATGATGATCAGCCGCTTGCGTTTTACCAATACACGCCAGTAATCGAGGAGGGTCCTCTCCTCTTCGTCTTCAGGAAATATACTTTTTATATCGTCTTGCATCAATTATCTTAAAGCTGGCTTGATATTTAAGGAAGTAAGAAAGGATTTAATCAAACTTGCCACACTCCCGGCAACCCTCCGTCAACAGCAACAAGGTCAGATAAAGATGAATCCTGCACCTTCTGGAAAAAGCGCATTTGAAATAAATTATAAAACTTGTCTCATTATACTGTCAACAAGGGGAGCATTGGAGTGATGGAGAACTGGATATAGACCTCTGAACAGAGAACGGCAATTCACGGCAAACTTATAACACTCTGAGATTGCTTCGTTTCACTCGCAATGACGGAAAAGGTTTTTATACGGAAAAGGTTTTTAACCTGAGCCTCTTGCAAAAGTCTGAAAACATAGCAAAATGGAACTTGTTTCAGAATCTAATAAAAACAATAAGTTAAGAGACCCTGAAACAAGTTCAGGGTGACAAATAGAAGACTTTTGCAAGAGCCTCACCTGGCAAACAAATACAGAGTTTTTTGCTGGCTGAGTGGTTAGCTTTGCTGACAAATATGTCTCTCTGAATAGTTGCTCAGGTTAATATTAATGATAAAATCGCCATATATGTCATCCTGAATTTACTCCGGAATCTCCGGAAATCAACCGAATTTGGAATTAATAACATCAAAAAGTTAAAATACGAAGTCATGAAAGGTGCTGAGAGACCATTTGTCGAGCTATACGCGGACGGTGCGTGCAGCGGTAATCCGGGTGTAGGGGGATTCGGCGCCATATTAAAATCCGGTAAAAAAGTCCGGGAATTGTCCGCCTGTGAAGAGATGACGACAAATAACAGGATGGAGTTGCTTGCGGTGATTACGGCTCTGGAAGCACTGAAAAAGCCTTGCCGGATCAGGATTACAACAGACTCGACTTATGTGGTTAAGGGAATGACCAACTGGATAGACAACTGGGTGAAACAGAACTGGAGAAATTCCCGGAAGCAGGAAGTGCTCAACAGGGATTTATGGGAAAGACTGCTGAAAGCGGCCGGGCGGCATGAGATAGAGTGGGTCTGGGTAAAAGGACACAACGGCCATGTGGAGAATGAAAGATGCGACAAGCTTGCAAGGCTTGCGTTAAAGAAGTGCCGGGGCCGTAAGGTCCACCCAGACAAACCTCGGAATTCATGATCCTGCTGTTATGTCGGATATGAAGGTCCCCGAACTGCTTGCCCCTGCAGGGGATTTTGAAAAACTCAGGACCGCAATTCATTACGGCGCTGATGCCGTCTATCTCGGGGATTCAAGATTCAGCCTGAGAGGCAAGGCGGGAAACTTTACTGACAATGAGCTAATGAAAGCCGTCCTGTATGCCCGCGAAAAAGGTGTGAAGGTATATGTAACGGTCAATATTTTTCCGCATAACCGTGACCTGGCCGGACTTGAGGAACACATTGAACTCCTCAGGGAAATAAGGCCTGACGCAGTGATACTTTCCGATCCCGGCCTCTTCATGATGTTTAAAAAAAAGGCGTCTGAAATAGAGATTCACATAAGCACCCAGGCCAATATCACCAATGTTGAATCCGCTCTGTTCTGGGAAGGTATAGGTGCCGGGAGGCTCGTGCTTTCGCGGGAGTTGTCTGTAGATGAAATAAAAGAGATACGCCGCAAAACATCTGTGGGCCTGGAGGTCTTTGTCCACGGCTCAATGTGTATCTCGTATTCCGGCAGGTGTTATATCAGCAGTTTTCTTGCGTCCAGGAGCGCCAACATGGGGCAATGCGCGAATTCGTGCAGATGGAACTATGCCCTGATGGAGGAGAAGAGAGAAGGAGAATTTTTTCCAGTATTCGAAACCGACAGGGGTACTTTCATAATGAGTTCAAAAGACCTCTGTATGATCGAACACCTGCCCGTTCTTGAGGAGGCGGGTATCGACAGTTTCAAGATAGAGGGCAGGATGAAGGGAATAAACTATATTGCGGGTGTTGTGAAGACCTACAGGGAGGCCATTGATTCCATGGGAGACGGCAGCGCATACAGACCGAATCCTGGATGGTTGAGAGAACTTTCGATCTTCAGCAGCAGGGGATATACAACAGGCATGTTTTTTGGGAAACAGCCTGACGAAGGTTATAATTTTGACGGTGAGGGCTATAGGATGAGCCATGAACTCGTCGGGA
>QIJG01000307.1 GCA_003232715.1 Nitrospirota bacterium | reverse complement strand
TGGTTCAGGTACCATTCGTAAAAGATGGTGACATACCGGAACTTGAAAGAGGAATTAATCAAGCAAAGCTAGGGGAACTACAGGAAGCAGTTCGTATTTTTGCAGGTGTTGCAAAGTCAGCAGAAAGCAATAGCAAAATTAAACCCGATACTATCGCCAAAGCCTATTGGGATCTTGGGCTTGCGCATGAATATTTATTTGATTATGATAATGCTATTGTAGCATTCAAAAAAGCCTATGTTTTGAATCCCGAAGATGACTATATTAGAGAGATCAGGAATGCTAAAAGACTCAAGATCGAAAGGAAAAAACTTGAAGAGCAGAACAAGTAAAATCTTTATTCAATATGCCTGGTTGAACTGCTTAAGGGGAAGAAACGGAAACTTTCTTCCCCTTTACTCAAGATCAGTCTTAATTTTCTTGCTTGTCATAATGTCGCAAATGTCCTGCGCTCCATCCACACAAATAATACGAGAGGATTCCTCTCCTGTAAAGCCTAAATGGATTGAAACGCCACCGCAAGGGAATGAAACGCTTTATTTTGTTGGTATCAAAACCTCCGCGGAAACGCTGGAGGACGGCAGGAACGCAGCCCTCAGAAATGCTATGTCAAAAATCAGCAATTTCATGGGCAGTAAGATTGAATCTGTATTTGAAGACTATGTCTCTGAGGTTGAACAGAAACTAATACAGCAAATCAAAAGCAAAAGCTCTGCCACCGTAAAGGGTGCACAGGTAGTGGATTCATATTATGAAAAAATGACAAGAATTGATAAGAATTTTAAGATGGAAAGATATGACGTTTACGTTCTTGTCAAATTTTCTAAAGCTGCAATAAAAAAAGAAATAGATCGTCAGCAGAAAATAAAAGAGGAAAAGATAAAAACTGCCTATGATTATTATCTTAGCGGTATGAGTAAAGAAAACCGGCAAAAATATTATGATGCACGCAGATACTATAATCAAGCACTTACTGTTGTTGAAAAACTTGAAGATGTATTAATAATTCCAGGCAATCATGATATCAAAAACAGTGATGCTCTTCGCCTTAGCTTACGGGCTCATTTAAAAAAAGTAAACTTACGTTTATCACGTGTTGAACTCTCTATCAATATTGATGGGCCACCTCGTGCAAACCAAACTTTTATTTCCAACTTTGTTGCTGCACTTAATAAACATGGGTTTACCATTACAGATAGTCAACCGGCTATAAAGGTTACAGGAAATGTTTTTGTAACAGAAAGCAGTTATATAATGAGAAATTATTTTTTTTATGCTGAGGGGAGTGTTTCAGCTCAACGAACAGTTGATAGACAGATAGTAGCTGAATTTCCGTTTAAAATTAAAGGTTCTCACCGCTTAAAGAAGCAGGCGGCCCTGAAAGCTCTTGCTAACGCCGGGTTGAAAGCCGGGATAGCAATATCTAATATGATCTTAAAGGAGGGAACAATAAAATAAATCATCTGTGAATAATCTGTAGCAGATAAGAACTGTAGATACACTGAATGTTTTTCTGAATTCCATATACTTATTAACCAAAAAATCAAAAAAAGGAGGGTATCAAAAATGAAAAAATTGGTGAGGCTTAGCTTTATATTATTATTTGGGCTGGTTTTTATCGCAGGATGTGCAAGTACACCAAAGACAACAAAGATAATGGGCGCACCGGCCTGGGTATTAAAGGGAAGCGGGGCATTTGGCGGTGAGAGAGGGAAAGTATTTTATGGAGTTGCCTCTGCATATGGAATTAATAACTTTTCACTTCTTCGTACTGCCGCTGATAACAGGGCAAGAAGCGAGGTTGCCAAGGTCTTCCAGGTATACACCGCATCATTGATGAAGGATTATATGGCATCAACCATGGCTGGAGACCCGAAGGTCAGTTCAGAAGAGCAGCATATAGAACAGGCTATAAAGAACTTCCATGACGCTTTCAGGTGTGGAAATAGTTGACCACTGGCAGAATCCTGCAACGGGAGAGTTCTTTGCTCTTGCAAGGCTTGACCTTGATGCCTTTACAAACAATCTTGATAAGGTAAAGGCACTTGATCAAAAAGTTACATCAAGCAGAATGCGGCAAAGCTTCACACGGAGCTGGAAAAAGAAGAGGCTAAAAGGAAAGGTAAATGAAGAGTATCTCGTATAATCAGTCTTTTCCAGCCAATTTCAGCAATTTCCTGTTAAGGTATTAAAAGTCTCATAATTGCACCGACATCAATTTGCCCCTCTTTGCCAAAGAGGGGATAATCCCTCCCTCTGGCAAAGGGTTGAGACGATTAATAATTTGTTGAATAGAGTCTGTGTATAAAGTACAGTTATTTGTTATTCCCGGACTCCCGAACCATTCGAGAGTCCGGGCTCCTTTTTAAGGACAATTTCCCGAAGGCTTTCGGGGAAAGACAGAAAATGCGAAATAATTTATAACGCTGTGTCGGGATATTCCGAACTTGATTCGGGATATCGAAGGTGACAAAGGCCGCTCTTCTGAGCTTTTTGAGGATTTGGAGAAAGAGATAATGAAGTTGAAGGGGTATGAAGGGTGAAATGAGAATTATCATTTCCTTAATGATATTAATAGCTTTTTTATCAGGTTGCCAAACCACCGGGAAGGTTAAAGCTGCAGATCTTGCACCGGCCTGGCTTACGGGAGAACCAAAGATTGAAGGCATGATATGCGCTGTCGGTATGAGTGAGCCGACATTTTATAAG
>QIJG01000245.1 GCA_003232715.1 Nitrospirota bacterium | reverse complement strand
CGACTACCCCGGCCCTTGAGGAACGGGGCTCAACACGGATATTCAGGACTATCCCTTTTTTGCTCTTTCTGAAAGGAATATTATTGCTCATGCACCTGTTTTACCGGTTTTTCCTGAGGCCTTTTGAGACCATAGAACCGATAAAACCAACATTGGCCTTTATCCACCGTGGATCCCACCAATATAAAGGAGAGACCTCGATTCCCTGGACAAGGATTCCGAAATGGAGGTGGTCTCCACCTGCAAGACCGCTTGATCCCGTCTTTGCTATCAACTCTCCCTTTTTGACCGATTGTCCGTCTTTTACCAGAATTTCAGATAGATGTCCATACAGACTCATCAGCCCGAGACCGTGATCTATTATCACGGCGTTTCCATATATGCCAAGGTCACCTGCAAATTTCACAATACCTGAATTTGCTGCCCCAACCGGGGCATTCGCGACCGAGGCAAGGTCATATCCAAGATGTACGCTCCGGCTGATAGGTTTTCCCTTATACAGGTACACCCTCCTGTCTCCATATGCAGCCATAACCTTACTATTCTTCAGCTGCAGAAAACGCCCCTTCCAGAGCATCCGGGGTTCAGATTGCCGGCCTATTACGCCAAGCCTTTTGACATCCCTGTCTCTCCATTTCTCATTGACCTTGAGGAAGGCACTGACCGGGTCGGGGGGGAGATCGGTTTCATTAAACAATGGATAAACCACACGCTTTATAAAATCATCACTTATTCTGATAGAGGACCGCCTGAAGGTCTTCTTCTTCACCTTGTCTCATTACCGGCATGGTCCTGAGCTACAGCATAAAAAACCGCCTTGTTTTTTATATCAAAAGGAACAGGGAAGAAAACAACATAATCACCGCCTGACCCGGCAGAAGTTTTATATGCTTTAAAAGGCTCTCCCTCATCAATCCTTACGAATACGGAATCAGCCCCCTCTGCCCTGAGCAGGGCAACCGTACCCATGCCCGGGTAAACTATGGATGGCGCATCCACTACCCTGAGTTTTGGAGCCACTGTATCAATCACTGCATCTACCTTATAATCTACTTTCTTTAGAATCCCCGACCTTGCCTGTACTGTAACAACTGCAGGGCCGTCCCTGAGTCCCAGAGCCTTTGGTTTTACCTGCAAGATATAAGTCTTCTCCATACCTGCAGGCTCATCCCGTAGCAATTCCACGGATTTCAGGTCCTGGGTAACGGAGACCTCAATGGATTTCAGGTTTTTACCGTGAATCGTTATGGTTTTGTCGGCAGGCAGGAGCTTAAATGCATCTATCCCCTCTACCACAGGGGACGGGATAAGAAATAATTTATATGCCGTGTAAGAGAGAACAAGTATGATGAATGGGAGTAGCAGGATCAGGGCCAACTTTTTGATCCTGCCCCCCTTTTTTTTCTGATAACCGAACCCGTTCAAAACTTCCTCCTTGCTTTAAGGTTTTATTACTGTGTAATCTTTAATTATAATACCTTGGAGTTACTAAAGCAAAGGCAAGGGAACAATTTAACCATCGGCACAAGGGAGCTTTTGAAATGGTCTGTCCATCGTGGTTGTCGTTTATGCTGTATAACCCTGTCAGGAAGGTGCTGACCAACAGGGAGCAGGTCCTGGAGGAATCCGGCATTACCGGAGAGAGCGTTGTCCTTGAGGTAGGGGCGGGAAACGGCTTTTTTACCGAGATACTTGCCCGGACGGCAAGGAAGGTATATGCCGTTGAACTGCAGGACGGGATGCTGGAGAAACTGAAAAAGCGCATTGCAGGGTGTGCCGGGAAAGTAGAGATACTGCACGGAAACATCTCAGAGCTTGATCTTCCGGATGAGTTTGCCGATGTGGCCTTTATTTATTATGCCTTCCACGAAATAGAGAGGAAACGTGAAGGTGCAGAAAATATTGCCCGGGCTGTTAAGGTCAACGGCATCCTCTCCATCCATGAACCTGTCATTGAGGTTGGAAGAGAGGCGATGGATAAAACGCGGGATGCCTTTGAATCAATGGGTTTCAGGACTGAAGTACGAAGAGACACCGTGTTTACCAGGTTTCTGCGTATGAGAAAAGCAGAGGTAAAATCCAGCCGCTAAAGATACCCCTCTGTAACATAACGGCGCATCATGCGGTGAGTATTGAAATAGTATGCAATCTTTCCTATGGCGTGTTGCATCATCCGTATCCAGCCATCACGGTCATTATAGTATAGAGGAATAATCTCATGTTCAAGCTTTTTGTAAAGGTCTTCCGAATCCCTTCTATCTGCAACGTTCTCATCAGGGATCAACTCCGAGGGTGCAGCACCTATGGACCAGCCTGTATATCCCTCAATGTATCCTTCAATCCACCAGCCATCAAGGACACTGAAATTCAACACCCCGTTATGAGCAGCCTTCATGCCGCTCGTTCCGGATGCCTCCAGTGGTCTTAAGGGGGTATTAAGCCAGACATCCACCCCTGAGACCATCCTCAGTGCAATATCCATGTTATAGTTTTTCAGATAGGTAATCTTTATATCGTTCCGAAGTTGCCCGATGTAGGAAAATA
>QIJG01000267.1 GCA_003232715.1 Nitrospirota bacterium | reverse complement strand
GATAGTCTTTTATCTCTCCAACGGTCTCCATGGACTTTTCGATCTGTTTTTTCAGCAGATCCATGTCAAGAGAGCCTGTATCTGAAACATCCAGGGTCTCAAGGATATCCACTTTATTCTTCATAGAGAAAAGCCTGTTAAACTGTGTCTCTGCCTTTTTAAGGGAATTGATCGTGGTTCTCAGCTCAACAAACTGGCTGTAGTAGAAATCGAGTTTGTTTTTTGTGGCAAAGTATTTCGTAGTCGTTACCCCCACAGAGATAATATATCCGGTAAATATTATCCATGAAGCGAGGATCAGGATGATTCCGATAGAGGGGAGTTTAGCGCTGAAAGGTTTTTTATTACCACTGGAGACAAAGATTATGGTAACCGGTTTGAAGAGACGGCGTATGAACTTTTTCAGTTTATACATACCTGATCCCTGCTCTTCCTTTCTGTATTTCACCTATGATAAAACTATTGTAACCTGATGACTTTAGAAGGGAAACAGCCCTGTCTCCCTGATCGGGGGGTAATATTACAATATATCCGATGCCGAGATTAAAGGCTTTTTTCATCTCTTCCTCTGATATGTTTCCGGTTTTGCGGATCACCTGAAAAACAGGCTGCTCAGGCCATGTACCTGTTCTGATAATTGCTCCCATCCCTTCAGGGAGCACCCTTGGGAGATTTCCGGGTATACCGCCGCCTGTTATATGCTTTCAGCAGGTTAAAGGCCTTTACATATATCCTTGTGGGTTCGAGCAGTTCTTCCCCGAGCGTCCTGCCGAACTCCTCAATAAAGGTATCAGGCCTTAAGGCCTTCAGATCGAAAAATATCTTTCTCACGAGGGAGTATCCGTTACTGTGAAGTCCACTTGATGAAATGCCTACTATAAGGTCGTCATGGGAGACCGTGCTTCCATCTACTACCATTTCCCTCTCTGCAACACCAACGGCAAAACCCGAAAGGTCATATTCGTCTTCCCTGTAAAACCCGGGCATCTCTGCCGTTTCACCTCCGATAAGCGAGCATCCGGATTCCTTGCATCCCCTTACAATTCCACTGACAATCTCGCTTGCCTTTTCTGCCATAAGCCTTCCGGTTGCTAAATAGTCAAGGAAGAAGAGGGGTTCAGCCCCTGAGGTCAGGATATCATTTACACACATTGCTACAAGGTCAATACCGATGGTGTCATGCCGGTCACACATAAAGGCGATCTTCAGCTTTGTTCCAACGCCGTCTGTTCCGCTTATGAGTACAGGTCTTTTATATTTGCCGGGGGCAAGCTCAAAGAGGGCCCCAAATTGTCCAAGGCCTGTAAGTACCTCTTTCCGGAAGGTCTCCTTTACCATTGGTGAGATGAGCCTTACAAAACGTTCTCCTTCGTTGATGTCGACGCCAGCTGATTTATAGGTTAAATCTTCAGGCATGGAGCTCCTTATTATTGAAATTATTTAACTTTCGCAATAGTAATATTTATGATTAAAGCAAAAAATATACCGGTTTATAGTATACAGGCCTTTGCCCTGGATTCAACGTACTGGTAAACTCAGCTTATTGAAAGGTGACGCAAGATGACACATCCTTGACATAACTTGTATATGTATTTGATACCGGGGGCGTTTCGTCGAATGCCATATATTTTGCATATTTACTTTAATTAAGGCAAGGTTTTATACTTTTCTGATAACATGAACAGAATGATATGAACAAAATAACAGTAGTAAATAAAATTCATGGGGAATTCATTACACAAAATGTGTCGGCTTTTTCATAAACAACAGACCCTTGTTTTAAACATATCTAACGTTAAAATAATATCCTGTAAAAAGGTCAGATGGTTCTAATCAAAGGTCTCCACACATTGGATAAAGCATTTCCGGATCCTGTTGTAACGATTGGTAATTTTGACGGAGTCCATCTCGGTCATCAGAAGATCTTCCGTAAGGTGGTAGATATAGCCCGTGACGGCGGCACCTCAATGGTTCTCACCTTTGATCCCCATCCCCTCAAGGTGATAGCCCCTGACAGGAAACTCAAACTCCTTACCCCCCTTGATGAAAAAATAAGGCTGATTGAGATGACCGGCATTGACGTCTTTTTGTGTATTGATTTCGACAGGGAGTTTGCAAAGATGGCTCCCGATGACTTTGTCAGGGAAGTGCTGGTAGATAAACTTAAGGTAAAGCATGTGATAGTAGGCCATAACTATCGGTTTGGTAAAGGAAAAAAGGGCACCACTGACCTGCTCAGGAGGCGCGGCGGAAAGTATGGTTTTAAGGTTAGTGTTGTGAGAAACAGGATAATTTCCGGCTATACTGTAAGCAGCAGCAGGATAAGGCAGCTACTCCTGTGGGGGAGGGTATGTGAGGCAGCCACTTTACTTGGAAGGCCCTATTCAATACACGGCAAGGTTATTACAGGGGCAGGCAGGGGGGCAAGCATACTCGGCATACCGACTGCAAACATCGAGACCCCGAATGAGTTGGCACCCAGAGA